>JBEHWO010000162.1:0-13580 GCA_040217695.1 Vulcanimicrobiota bacterium
ACAGAGTGTACTGCCCTGAACGTATAACAGAAAAGAAATCTCTTAATATTGAAGACTCGAAAAAAATGCTTGAAGAAGATATGGAAAATATACATGCTCTTAAGAACTGGACCATAAAAAATCTCCCCTGTATAGAAGAAAAATATGCCAGATTGGTGCTGAGTGAAAAAGAGACTCCTAAAAGATATCTTTATGATGCAATCAAACAGGAGGATGAAGGTAAGGTTCTTGAATATTACAGTAATGTAGAATATAAGAAATATCATCCTTTTATGGAGAAATGGCTGAGTAAAAGACTTCTTTTTGCTGAAATACTAAATAAAGCAGATAAAAAAAATACCTTTACATTACTGGGAAAATCACATTTTAGAAAAATTTTTACATCCTTTTATCAGTTTATTACAAATACTATTACAGTTTTTACGTTCATTCTCTTACCCTATATATTCTATCTGTGCGGTCTGGAAAGAATCGGAAATATTGTTTTTTCCGTTTATATTACATCAATCAAATTTCTTTTACCGGTAATTGTGATATATACAGTTGAAAACTATCTTTATAAAGCTTTTGTTAAAAATAAAAAAGAAAAGGGATTACCTCCTGCCGGTATTTCATACAGAGATTTTTTTCTGCCGAAATTATTCGTATTAATACTTATGGCCGCTATTTTATGTGTTAGTAAAGATACCCTGTGGGCTATAAATTTTAATCAGAAATCTGCAGGTTTCTGGTCACTGGTATTATTTGTTATAGTAATGATAATTTTTATTCAAAACAGTATCGCAGAAACTATTAGAAATGTAAAAAAAGGACTGCCGTCACTGTTGACAAGGGCATGGAGAGTTGTTTCTATCGGGTTTCTGGAGTCATATATTGTTTTACTTTTTTATATGACATCATTATCCGGGATAATGGTTAAAATGGCCGGCGGGACAGAACTGATTAATCTTCCTCACGAAAATTATATTTTCGGTATTCCTAAGGTTACGGTGATTGATGTTTTGATGCCATCACTGGAATATTTTCCCTGTTATTTAGAGAAAATAAATTTTACACCTTTTTTCCTTCTTAATATGGTAATAACTGTTACATTTATAGGAGTTGTTCTGACACTGTTTTTAAGTAAAGACAGGATTGGATGAAACGATTTTATACCGAACCACTTTGATTTAAATGTATAATCCGGGTAATAAGTACATGTTGTCTGGCCGGCGCTCCTTTTATTTGGAGTTCTTTTTGATATAGGAGAGAGTATTATGATGAAATTTTTATTACTGACACTGGTTTATTTTATTTTTATTTCTATTCAGCCATTAAGGGCCTATAACGGCGGATATAGTCCAGGCTATGAGCCATATTCCGATAAACCGAACCATACGGATACAGTGCAGATTACCGATAAGCAGAAGAGCCGATGCTGGCAGAGAAGTTCCATAAAATTATTCATTCAATAGCATAGGAGTAAAGACATATGAACATAATTAAAATGACTGCAATTTTTCTATTATTTCTAACCATTCCAGCCGGAATTTTTGCCGATGAAAAAAAAAACGATGTTATCCGGCTCGACAGCGGCCCTGTAACGGGATATGTTGAAAATGGAGTTCATAAATTTCCTGGTATTCCTTATGGTGCTCCCCCTGTGGGAGAACTGAGATGGAAACCTCCTCAGACTCCTGTCCCCTGGACAGAGGTGAGAATATGTAATACTCCCGGCCCGTCATGCCCGCAGCCGGACCAGAAGGATACGGGTAATTTCAGTGAGGGCTGCCTTTATCTGAATGTCTGGACCACCGCTAAAAACCGTGATGAGAGATTACCTGTAATGGTATGGATACACGGAGGAGGATTTAATTTCGGTTCCGGTTCTCTTCCTGAATATGACGGTACAAACCTTGCGAGAAAGGGTGTGGTAGTAGTAACCATCAATTACCGCCTCGGCCCCTTCGGATTTCTGGCCCATCCGCTGCTGGCCGAAGAATCTGTTCATGGCACTTCGGGAAATTATGGCTTACTCGATCAGATTGCTGCACTGAAATGGGTTAAAAAAAATATTGCTTTATTCGGAGGAGATCCTGACAATGTAACAATATTCGGCCAGTCTGCCGGTTCCAGATCTATTACACTCCTTATGATCAGCCCTCTGTCTGAAGGGCTTTTTCATAGAGCCATAGCAGAAAGCGGAGGACCTATAATCGGCTCCGAGTATTTAAGTCCGAACTTTAACGGCAATATGGAACGTGTTGCCGGAATGGGGGAGAAGCTGAGTGTAAAACTTGGATGTGATAAAGCAGAAAATGTCCTGGCAGCCATGCGTGCAAAATCTGCACAGGAAATACTGAAAGCATCTGATTGCAAAACAGACATATTTGATGATGAAAGACTTTTTTTCGCTCCTGTATTTGACGGATGGGTTTTACCGGAAAATCCTGTTTCCGCATATACAGAAGGACAGCAGCATGATGTGCCGATCATAGTCGGGAGTACACTGAACGAAGGTAATATTTATCTCGGCGATAAAACAGATTTATCTGTTGAAAAATATAAATCTTTTTTGAAATCCAGATTTGGCGATAACTACCGGGAAGCATTTGAAATATTTCCTGTATCCGGTCCAGAAGATGTCGCACCTGCACTGGACAGGCTTCTGACTGTGGCTGCAAATGCGCAGCCTGCCAGATTTGTGGCTCAATCTATGGAATATAAGAAATCAAGAGCCTATCTATATCAATTCACCCGTCTTCCTGAAACATCTATGGCGCAAAAACTCGGAGTTCATCATGGCGTAGAACTGGCATATATTTTCGGAAATATGAATAAATCTGACGGTTATGACGATACAGACCTGTGGCTTTCCGGTAAAATGATGGATTACTGGGTGAATTTCGCCAGAACCGGTAATCCAAACGGGGAATGCCTTCCCGATTGGCCGGCTTATGAAAGCACATCAGATATTAATATGGAATTTTCAAATACCATACATACCTGTAAAGAACTTTTCAGAAAGGAATGTGATTTTATAAGCCCTCTCTCGAAAGATCATTTCTGAGCTGATTGTTATTTTGTAAGGTAATTGATATAATTGACGTAAGGAGGCGATTTTATGGTTAATATTCAGATGAAAAATGAATTAATAAGTCTTATAGAAACACTGACTGAGAATGATATTATGACCACAAAAAAATTTATCGAATTTCTAATAGCTCAAGAAAGAGAAAAAAATGAAAAGCCTTCACAATATGATAGAGAAGACGCAGCAGATAAACTCTGCGGTATGTTCGCTCATCTTCCCGGCGGAACCGAAGAATTTTTAAAGGAAAAATACGAAGATATTGATAGGGAAGAACAGAAATTCAAGGAGAGATGTCGTTGATTTATATAATAGATTCCAGTGCAATGATTGCTTATATATGGAATGAAAACGGTGCGGAATCGGTAAAAAAAAATATTTAAAGATTCAAATAACAATTGTTTTATCCATGTACTAAATCTCTGTGAGGTTTATTATGATCTCATCAGAAGAGCAGGAGACATACAGGCTAAAGAAGCATTGAAAATAATTTACACTCTGGCAACAGTGAGATATGATATAGAAATTAATGTGTGGCAAATGGCAGGAAAATATAAGGCAGAATTACACAGAATATCATTATAAGATAATAAATAATTCTGCGGCTATGTATGAGATATTATAATTTCGCACCCTGCCTGCGCAAAGAAAAACCTTTTTCCCAGTGCTGCTTTCAGAATGGCTTCTTTTTCCGGCCCTGTACAGTGACAGGTACCGATTTTTTCTACTTTATATTTGTTTAATGCTTCAATAGTTTTTTCAACTCTTATGGTGTCAGCATCTGCCAGATGAGTTCCCCCTGTTACCGCATAAATCCTATCAAAATGAAGCTTTTCCGATATATGATCCATTATATTAATCAGGCCGGCATGGGCGCACCCCAGAAGCAGAACAATTCCTGCATTTGTATTGATTGCCAGGGAATAATCATCCAGTAACGGGTCTGTTTCTAATTCTCCGGTGGTTTCCGATATGGCAAATAAATTGTTTTCCGGCATTTCAAATGAATTTTTTCTTTTTACTTCACCTGTAATATATAAGCCTTCGGCTATCTGTGTAAATTCTGTAATCATCCTGAACTCGGCTCCCAGTGACTCAAGATATTCCCGTCTTAAAGGGATGCCGGCAAATGATTTTTTTTGACCTTTTGAGCTATATCTTGTGGAAAATACAGAAGGATGGGCATAAACCGGTAAAGGTCTGTTTATATATTTTAATAATTTTTCTATGCCACCACAGTGATCGTGGTGGCCATGACTGAGAATTAAAGCTTTTATAGTATGTAAATCCTTATTCAGTATGATTGCATTTTCAATGATACCGATACCTTTTCCCGTATCAAACAAAAAATTTCCGTAATCTGTTTCTATGAAGGCTGAAAAACCATGTTCTCCTATACATGAACAGAATGTTTTAACACTGTTATTACAGAGGATTGTAATTTTCATTTTGATTTGACCTTTTCATTATTTACTGAGTTATCATGAAGTTTCAAAAAATTATTGAATAAATTCCATATATGGTGTACAGCACTTGCTTGAACCTCCGCCTGATATAAATTCTATGTCGCTATCGGTTAACTCTGCTGTTTCTTCCTTCAGTTCATTTATAGTAAAGTCAAAACCTGCCCCTTTCACAAAGGCTGTACGGGTTTCTGCATCTTTACACTCCATTACTTTTCCGGCAAATTCTTTATCTGTCTTTATTCTCTCAATATATAATTTTGCGGATTCGATACTCATTATAATTCCTCCTTATTTTATTATACCTATTATAATTCTTTCCATGTGATGGGATTCCTTTTGCACTTTTTCATAATTTCCTTGTTTTTACTGATTTTTATTGACCTGAGTATAAGCAGGTAATAAAAAAGATTTTCCTCCCGTCACGCGTTACGCGTCACGAGAACTTATATGTATTATTTATGCTCACCTCAGTAGGTTCTGGGTTTTGGGTATTAATATTCCTGACCCGATACCTGCAACCTGAAAACAGTTTTTAAAATCTGCAAAAGTATAGATTACGCATATATAAACACGTCCCCCCTGTTTTTTTGTGTTATATTTTGTTACGCTTCCGGTTATTTTTAAAAAATCAAAACCAAAATTTAATCCAACTTACAAAACAACAAAAAGGATTTTAAAATAATCGTAGAATTAAATTATTTAGATAAAATGCCTTTACTTAATTTTATCTAAATCTTTATTTTACGTCATTAAAAATGAAAATTCCTATACCTTTAAATTATTATGGACGATACAGACAGAAATATACTGAATTTAATACAGAATAATTTTCCCATAACCGGGGAACCCTGTAAAGAACTGGCTCATACTCTCAATATTACCGAAGAAGAATTAATAGAGAGAATAAAGAAACTTGAAGAAAATAATATTATACGAGAAATAGGGCCGGTTTTCTCAAGCAAACATCTGGGGTATAAAAGTACTCTTGTAACTATGAAGGTGCAGCAGGAGAAATTAAAAGAAACAGTTGAAATAATTAATTCCTATTATCAGGTTACTCATAACTACGGGAGAGCTCATGAATATAATCTCTGGTTTACATTAATATGTGAATCAGATGAAGAAATAAACAGAATTATAGAAGATATTAAATGCAGAACCGGTATAAATGAAATTTATAATCTGCCTGCAAAAAAAATGTTTAAAATTAAAGTGAGTTTTGACTTTTAAATGAAACTTTTAACGGAATTTGATAAAAATATTATAAGAGAACTTCAGCATGGAATTCCTTTATGCTCAAAACCTTTTAACATAATAGCAGACAGACTTGGAATTACGGAAGATGAATTGATAGAAAGACTCAGAACGTTTAAAGAAAATGGCATAATAAGGAGATTTGGTGCCAGAGTAAAACATAATAAAGCAGGTTATAAAGAAAATATTATGGTTTTATGGCAGGTACCACAGGAAAAACTTGAAGAAACAGGCTCTGTAATGGCAGGTTACATTGAAATATCACACTGTTATGTAAGGCCACAACTACCTGATCTTCCTTATAATTTATACACTATGGTTCATGGAAGGGAAGAGGGAGATGCTGTTAAAATTATTAAAAAAATTTCAGAAGTTACAGATATAAGAGATTATAAATTACTTGTTACGGAAAAAGAATATAAAAAAACCTCTCCTCTTTATTTTATCTGACTGATTTATAAATCTCAGTTATTACTGACATCCATGACCGTCCGGTTACAATAAAGAATAAGAATCTGCTCTTTCCACTAAAAACCTTGCAAAAATCCATTTCATTTAGTATTATATAACAATTATAATGGTAAACCGGATAAAAGTATTTAATGATTGATATATGGCCCCGGTAATCCTGTTAACAGCTATGATCGGTTCGAGCACAAAGAAGAATGAGAATTTATTTCTCCCGTCATGCGTTACGCTTATCATATAATCTTTAATCCTGAACATCCGGGTCAGTTAATGGAAGGAGTCAATAAAAGTGAAAGGTATTACGAAAAGAAGTGAAGATTATTCCAGATGGTACACAGATATTATAGCACAGGCAGATCTTGCCGAACATTCAGCCGTTAAAGGCTGTATGGTTATAAAACCCTACGGCTATGCCATATGGGAAAATATAAGAAATGTACTTGATAAAATGTTTAAAGAAACAGGTCATGAAAACCTCTATTTCCCGTTATTCATACCTGAAAGTTTTTTAAAGAAAGAAGCAGAACATGTAGAAGGTTTTGCACCTCAACTGGCAGTAGTAACCCATGCGGGAGGTAAAAAACTTGAGGAAAACCTCATAGTAAGACCTACCTCTGAAACAGTAATCTGCAGCACCTATGCAAAATGGGTTAAATCTTACAGAGATCTGCCGCTGCTTTATAATCAGTGGGCAAATGTGGTGAGATGGGAAATGAGAACAAGGCTGTTCCTCAGAACTACAGAGTTTTTATGGCAGGAAGGCCATACGGTTCATGCCACCCATGAGGAAGCAGAAGAAGAAACTCTTCGTATGCTGGAAGTCTACAGGGCCTGTGTGGAAGATTATATGGCCATGTCTGTCATTAAAGGATTGAAATCGGAAAGTGAGAAATTTGCCGGAGCCCTCAGAACCTATTCAATTGAAGCAATGATGCAGGACAAAAAGGCACTTCAGGCAGGAACATCCCATAATCTGGGACAGAATTTTGCAAAGGTGTTCAATATTCAATATCAGAATAAACAGGGACAGCTTGAATATGCCTGGCAGACAAGCTGGGGAGTAAGTACACGACTCATAGGTGCCCTTATTATGTCTCACAGTGATGATAACGGTCTGGTTCTGCCTCCTAAAATAGCACCTGTTCATGTGGTCATAGTTCCTATATACAAAACTATCGAAGAAATGTCACAGGTTATGGAGGTCTGTAAAAAGATAAAAGACGATCTCGGAAATAAATATACAGTCAAAATAGATGACAGAGATACTGAAAAGCCGGGTGCTAAATTCTTCGAGTGGGAGAAAAAAGGCGTGCCTGTCAGAATAGAATTGGGCCCAAAGGATCTTGCAAAAGGCCAGGTAGTGCTTGCAAGAAGGGATATAGGTACAAAATCGACAGTATCTATAAATAACATCACCTCTTCTATAGATGAGTTACTGTCAGATATTCAGAAAACACTTCTGGAAAAACACAGGAAATTCAGAGAGGAAAATACCGTTAATATAGACAATTATACTGATTTTAAAAATCTTTATGAAAAAGATGAAGCTTTTGTCAGAGCCGGATGGTGTAAGGGGTCTGAATGTGAGGAGAAAATTAAAGAAGATACAAAAGCTACAATCAGATCTTTACCCATGGATGGCAGGGAAGATGCCGGAACCTGTATTTGCTGCGGAAAACCTTCCACTGTAAAGGCTATTTTTTCAAAAGCATATTAGTGAGTAGTGAGTAGTGAGCAGAATAACTCACTACTCACTGAAAAAGGAGAAATTTTTATGTTAATCAAAAAATTTATACCATATATACTTATATTTCTGCCATTGATAATATTCGGATGTGATAACAGAACTGAAGAAGAGAAAATGAAAGGTTACTACGATGAAGTAAAACTCTATTCAGGTCAGATAAAAGCAATTATAAAAGAGATTGACGATAAAAAAATATCAAATGAAGAGGCTTATAAACAGTTAACGGCAATCATGAAAAAATTTGATAAAATGGATAAACAGATAGAATCTCTGAATTTCGGCAAAGAAACAGGAAAAGAAGGTGACGAAATATTAGAGTTCTTCTATAGCTCTCTTTTTGATGATGAAGGTAATTTTGTAGGTTTTGATAAGATAAAATTTGACGTCACTACTCAAAATAGAAACAATGTGTTAATTTTTACAAAACAGGTGCTGGCAAGGACAGCGAAAGATCTTTATAATGCTGCTCTGTTTTATGCTCAAAAAAGCAGCACCTCAGAGTCCAATGCCGGTGCATCCGGTTATTCTGTAGCTACAAATACTACTTTTCTTACTCTGGCAGGAGAATTTAAACAGGAAGATGCTATTTACAGCATAGAAATGCTGGATTGTCTCTTCGCATCTCTCAAGATAAATAGTCCGCAGAAAAAATGACAGGGATTTCGGAAGTTTATATGAGAAGCATAATCCGTGATGGGAGGACAGCTTCTCATATAAATCCTGTTAATCCCTGTCCTAGTTTATTTCAGAATCTTCAGCTTTTAAAAGAGAATAATTACATTCAAAATTGTTATCCCACCATGTTATATTTTTCTCTTCGTCAATCAAATAGGCGGCAAATACAAATTCATTACCCGGTGTATCTCCTATGGATATGAAATTCGGATAAACTTTCCATACTTCTATAAGGGAAACTGTGCCGTCCACAGCAATAGTTTTATCATAAACTGCAGGTAAATCCATTGATGTAGCCCATCCGTCAGAGGAAAGTTTAAAACCTGCCTTTTTTTTCTTCCCCGTATTTTTCACATAAATAGTGCCTTCTATTCCGTAATACGGTAATATATGTCCGAATTTCTGAAATACCTGAACCAGAATTTTACTGCTGTATAATGCAATATTACCTCCTACTGTACCTATATCATAACCATGCATTTCTTTTGTGCTTACTTTATAATTTTCACCGCCATTATTATCCCAGAAAATACCGTTATCTGTTTCATATTTAATTACAAATTCGGCAGATGATTTATGCAAAGAACCTGAGTATAGAGAATGCTCTTTAAAAGTCTGTATTAACTTCAGCGATTTATTGGCCCATGTTGATGTATCTCTGTAATGGATTAT
Organism: Vulcanimicrobiota bacterium; assembly: GCA_040217695.1. GTDB lineage: Bacteria > Vulcanimicrobiota > SpSt-956 > SpSt-956 > JAKJGF01 > CALARM01. The sequence goes on from JBEHWO010000162.1 coordinate 9,353, forward strand.
TACGTTTCTGTAAAGTGGGTCTCCGGCGTTTTTAACATGAACCTGTATGTGTATGTATTCCTTCCCATCTTCTTTATAATAAGGAATAGCACTTAAAAGACGAACCATATTTATTTCTCCTTTCAAAATCTTCCTGTTCTGAGACGAATGGTGCTTTCGCTCCTGACAGATATCTTCGGTTTTGTCAGAAGCATTCCTGCCAGACCGACAGCACAGATAATAACTGCAAAGTAACATGCATCGTGAAACCCATCGACATGTATAGCGGGAGGTATGTTTATATGAATTTTCCCCGGTGTACTGTAAGAAAAATTTAAAGAATAAACAGTTTCAAAAAGACATATACCGACAACAGAAGCCAGATTTGACGTGAAGGATATTATAGCAGATGTTATTCCTTCCTCCCGGGGAGATACCTGGCTCATTTCGAAACATGTATTGGCGGTAAAGAAAAATGTTATTGATGTGCCGAATACTGCAAGAGAAAAAACTATATATGGCAGGGACGGATTTATATTCAGGAAAGTAAACATAAAGGTGGAAACAATTACAAAAATCATCGCAATAATACAGATTATTCTGGGTTTAATGTATTTGTCCGACATAACACCTGCGAGAGGACTTATTACAGTACTTAATACAGGATAGATCATCATAAGAAAACTTATCTTTGCAGTGGTAAAACCGTGGGCAGAATCAAAATAAAAGGGAAACAGAAAATTACATCCTTCAAGAGTCATAAGAACTACAAAATCTCCGAGAAGAGCAACGGTAAAGCTCAAATTATGAAAAATAGAAAAATTCAGCATAGGAAATTCCTGTTTCTTTTCCCATGTTATAAAAAGTATTATAAATATCAGTGCTATTACAAAACTGCCGATTGTTATTCCCGATTTCCATCCATTTTCTTCCCCCATATTTAAAGCATATAAAAGTGTAAACAGACCCAGAAAACTGAATATTGCTCCCGGGAAATCAAAGGGCTGATTTTTTATTTTATTATTATTTTTTTCACCCTTTAAAAAAGCCATCACAAGTATAATACCGGCTATACCGAAAGGAATATTGCTCAGGAAAATCCATTCCCAGGTGAGATATTTCAGAAAGATTCCACCGAAGAATGAGCCGGCTGCAAGAGCTATTCCGCCAATAACACTTGTAAAGCTGAAAGCCCGTCCTCTCATGTCGGAAGGAAGATTGGCTACAATGATTGCTCCGTAAGTAGAGAGAATCATCGCTTCACCTATGCCATGGATAAAACGAAAAACCAGTAGGATATTTATATCAGGTGAAAGGCCGCATAATAATGAAGATGAAGCTGATATTATAAAACCAAGGGCAAATATTCTATCAACGCCTTTTATATCACTCAGGCTGCCAAAAACAAGTACAAAACTTGTAATAGCAAGTAAATCCAGAAGACTTATCCTGGAAACCATACTGGTGCTGACATTAAATACTTTTGCAAGAGAGGGAAGGGCTATGTTTACCATACTTGCGTCAATGTTGCACATGAAAATACCTGTCGATACAATGGCCATTACTATATAGCCCTTTTTATCTAACATGTTATTTTATCCCTCGGTCATGTGCTGATCAGTTGCTGAAAGATCCATTGTCATTGAGAGTATATTACGACCGTTTTCTCTGGCATAATCTATAGTATTAACACTGGTTTTTACAAGATAGATTCCCAGTCCTCCTATGGGCCGTTCTTCGAGAGGTATGGTCAGGTCAGGCGGGAGAGCCAGGAGAGGATTGAAGGCTATGGCATCGTCTTCTATTACAATTTTTATTATGTTATTTTCTATATGTACATATATATCTATATAATGTTCTTTGTTATCTTTATATCCGTAAGAAATAATATTGGTTAAAATTTCATCCATAACCATGTCTATTTTAAACCTGGTATCTGCAGGAATATTATGCTTTTCTGTTAACTGATCAAAAAATGATTCTACATGCTTTATTTCGCTCAGTGCACCTGCAATGGTTATTTTTGTTTCCATATATTTAACTCTCTTTCGATTTTTCTCCGGACTCTAACTGACTCTCCATAAATTTTAAATGAATTTTCGGTACATTATTATAAAATCCTTTAATTAAAATAATTTGAAAGAATATAAATCATAAAAACAATTGCTTTTGCCGGTTTTTTTTAGTATAATTTGATTTTAATTTAATATTACAACAGAAAGGATTGTAGCAAAAATCATGAGCGAACCGGAAAATATTAAACCTACTGATTTTATTCGCGATATCATCGATGAAGATCTGAAGAATAAGAAGAATGACAGCAGGGTTATGACCAGATTTCCTCCCGAACCAAACGGTTATTTACACATAGGTCATGCCAAATCCATATGTCTTAATTTCGGTATTGCACAGCAATATAATGGAAAATGTAATCTTCGTTTTGATGATACAAACCCGACTAAAGAAGATGTAGAATATGTAGAATCCATACAGGAAGATGTAAAATGGCTTGGCTTTAAGTGGGACGGGCTCTACTATGCATCTGATTATTTTGCTCAGATGTATGACTATGCCGTAGAGTTAATAAAAAGAGGTAAAGCCTATGTATGCAGTTTAACTGCTGAGGAAATCAAACATTACAGAGGTACATTGACAGAACCGGGAAAAGAAAGCCCTTACAGAAACAGATCCATAGAGGAGAACCTGGATCTTTTTGCACGTATGAAGGCCGGAGAATTTGCAGACGGCACTCATGTACTCAGAGCTAAAATAGATATGGCATCTCCGAATATAAACATGAGAGATCCCGCCATATATCGTATCAGAAAGGCAGAACATCACAGAACAGGAGATAAATGGTGTATTTATCCCATGTATGATTTTGCTCACTGTCTTTCAGATTCCATAGAAGGTATAACTCATTCCATATGCACACTGGAATTTGAAATTCATCGCCCTCTCTATGACTGGTATCTGGATCAATTGCCTGTTCCATGTCATCCGCAGCAGATAGAATTTGCAAAATTATGTCTGACCAGAATAATTTTAAGCAAAAGAAATCTCCTTAAACTGGTAAAAGAAGGCTTCGTGAGCGGATGGGACGATCCACGTATGCCTACTCTTGCAGGTATGAGAAGAAGAGGTTACACACCTGCTTCCATCAGAAAACTCTGTGAAACGGTGGGAGTAGCAAAAGCCAACAGTACTGTAGATATAGCTCTTCTGGAACACTGCCTCAGGGAAGATCTTAATAAAAAAGCGTTAAGAGTAATGGCAGTTCTTCATCCTCTTAAGGTCATCATAGACAATTATCCCGATGATCTTGTAGAGGAACTGGATGCAGAAAATAATCCAGAAGATCCTTCTATGGGAACAAGAAAAATACCTTTCTCTAAAGTTATATATATTGAACAGGAAGATTTCCGCGAAGACCCTCCGAAAAATTATTTTCGTTTATCTCCCGGCCGTGAAATAAGGCTGAAACATGCCTATTATATAAAATGTGAATCTGTTGTAAAGGATGAAAAAACAGGTGAAGTAATCGAAGTCCACTGTTCCTACGACCCGAAGAGTAGGGGAGGATGGACAGATGACGGCAGAAAAGTAAAAGGCACTTCTCACTGGGTATCGGCAAAACATGCCGCAGGTGCTGAAGTACGACTTTATGATTATCTGTTCAAAGATGAAAACAGTGAAGAAGACGAAGAGGAAAAGACTGATTTCTTAAGCAAGGTAAATAAGGATTCTCTGGAAGTAATAAAAGGAGCCATGGTTGAACCTGGCCTTAAAGAGGCAAAATCAGGTGAAAGCTATCAGTTCCTCAGGCAGGGATATTTCTGCGTCGATTCTGTCGATTCCAGACCTGATGCTCCGGTGTTTAACAGAACAGTTTCACTGAAAGATACATGGGCAAAACTTGAGAAGAAAACCAGATGAGATGTGATAGGTGAGAGGTGAATTTTCACTTCTCACTTTCTATATAATAATATGGCATTAAGTTCTTCACTGCTCAGTGTTTTACCCGCGTTCATACCATGGGCCAAAACATACCATGCTCAATCCGATAAAATCAATCCTTTAAAAATAATGACCACATAAGCAGCAGCACTGCTGCTCCTATAAGGGAAAGCCCTGCTTTTACAAGTAATATGATGTCAATACCTGCGTCAGGGCGGTTCTGGTATTGAAAAGCTATTGTAGAAAATTCTACTACCAGAAAGGTGACGACAATGGCGATGAAACGGGATAC
>JBEHWO010000163.1:0-13567 GCA_040217695.1 Vulcanimicrobiota bacterium
CTTCCATTCGCTCTTCCATTCGCTCTTCCATTCGCTCTTCCATTCGCTCTTCCATTCGCTCTTCCATTCGCTCTTCCATTCGCTCTTCCATTCGCTCTTCCATTCGCTCTTCCATTCGTTCGTCAAGGGGCATAGTAATTCACCCCCTCTCGGATCACTTTCCCCGTTACCCCTAATATAGTTATAGCACAAAAATATATATAAGTAAATAACATAAACATAAGGGATTTTGCATTGTGCAGTGTGATTGGCTATAATTTTATTTTTCTTCCCGGTGGAAGCACAATAAGTACAGGTAGAGTAAATATCGTCAAACCTTCTCTTACAAATTTTTCGAAAGAAATATTTTCCGTAGTACTGCATGTTTCGTCTCCGCAGTCAACATTTGTTGTGGCACAGCCATTAGAGTATTCGGTATAACTTCTGAGTGTATCCCAGTATTTCCCTTCTTCTTTATTATGTTCCAGAGCGAGTACATGGTAAGGGTCAGATTCTCCATGTTCGTCATAATACTGAACTTTTTTCAGGCCTCCGTCAGGCCAGAAGGTTGCAAAGCTATGGGCACAGGGATTATTCATCTCTTCTTCCGTAGCAGGCCGGAAATTGCCGGGGAGGAATCCGGTGCCTTTCGGGAAATTCATAAATATTCACTCCTTTTCTGTTTATCGGTATAACTGAGAATATTATATTTAACAATTGCAGAAATTTCAATAAAAGTTCAGAGTATGTAAGTCAGGAATTATGCCGTCAATATGGCGGTATGGAAAGAAAAGCTTTAACCTTTGAACCAGATACGGAAAAAACTGTATTATTTATGCTCACATCAGTAATAAATAACCCGGCACCTGCTTTATACAAAAAAACGGAATTTTTTAATCCGGTGGGCTATAATATTAAACAGGACTTACGCAAAAAGTAAAGAGAATCATGTCATTGCGAGCGAAGCGAAGCAATCCCATCATTACAACAGAAACCGTTGGGATTGCTTCGTCGCTTCGCTCCTCGCAATGACAGAATGCGTAAGTCCTGATTAAAGAACATGTTGTAAAAATAAGATTTTATGCTATACTTTATTGCATAAATAATTGCATCACTGAAATTCCCGATGTATGTATCTATGCACAGGACATATTTATAATTATTATACGATTGACCTGAGCATAAGCATGTAATAAAGGTCTTACTTCCGTCACTCGTTACGCATCACGAGAGCAGTTATGTATTATTTATGCTCACCTCGGTAACAGGAGATGTATTTATTATTGAACAATAAAATCTGTCTTTCCATAAGTGACAATGAAATCATTTCACATGTGAAAAAATATGAGAAAACAGCCGATTTAATTGAAATACGTGCTGATTATATTGAAAATTTTAATGAAGGATATCTTTCTGAAATACTCTGCCACAGGACAAAACCTTCAATACTTACTATCAGAAGATCAGATGAAGGCGGTTTCTTTAAAGGTTCTCTCGAAGAAAGGCAGAGGCTTTTTATAAAAGCAATAGAACTCGGTGTCGATTATATTGATATTGAATTTTCCTGTGGCTGTGACCTGATTTCTCAACTGATAGCAGCTAAAGGAAAAACTAAAATAATCTGTTCATCCCATAATTTTAAATATACTCCCCCCTTAAGAGAATTAGAAAAACTTTACATTACGATGAATTCTTTGAAACCTGATATCGTGAAAATAGTTACGTACGGAAATTCGATAAATGATAATTTCATTCATTTTAAATTATTAAAAGATAAAGAAAATCTCGTCTCTTTTTCTATGGGTCTTAAGGGACAGATTTCACGCATACTTTCACCTGTATATGGCTCTCTTTTTACCTATGCGTCTCAGTCTTCCGGTAAAGAAACTGCAGAAGGGCAGATTACGGCGGAAGAATTAATAGAAACATATAATTTCCATGTGCTTGACAGAAATACAAAGATTCTCGGTGTCATAGGCGGTCATGCCGAAAACTCTCTGTCCAAACACATGCATAACGGAAATTTTAAAGGAGATAACCTGAATTATATTTATGTACCTTTTAAAACGGAAGAAAAAGAACTTCCGCTGTTTATGGAGAATTTCAGGAAATTTAATTTTGCCGGTGCTGCAGTGACAATTCCTCATAAGATAGATATAATGAAATATCTTTACTCTGTGGAAGATACTGCAAAAAAGATTGGTGCGGTAAATACCGTTGTCAATAAAGACGGTATCCTGAAAGGCTATAATACCGATTGTCCCGGCTCTCTGAAAGCCCTGTCTCTTAAGACCGGAATTAAAGGGAAAAAAGTTCTTCTGCTGGGTGCGGGAGGAGCGGCAAGGGCTATAGGTTACGGCCTGAAAGAAGAAGGAGCGGAAATTATTATCGCAAACAGAACAGACTTAAAAGCGGAAAAACTTGCAGAAGAGCTCGGAAGCACCTTCTGCCACTTTGAAGATATATATAATACCGATTGTAATATTATAATAAATACTACGTCTGTCGGTATGTATCCTCATGTGAACGATACTATAGTAAAAAAAGATTTCCTGAAAGGTAAAATTGTCTTTGATATCGTATACAGACCTATGGTGACCGGAATGCTCCGTGATGCCCGGGAAGTCAATTCTTTAACAGTAGAAGGATACGAAATGCTTTTATACCAGGGGATTGAACAGTATAAGCTCTGGACTGGAAAAGATCCGTCGGAAAAGCTGATGAGAGATATGCTGAAAAAACAACTGGAAAGTTAATAATTTATGACAGATTATGGATATTAAAATGTGATTGCAAAGGAAGACATACATGGCCGGGAGGGATACAGTATTTACCTGAAAAAATTGTGGGAAAAACATGCCGGGATATTAATGGCTGTGAAATAATATGGGAGTTTTTTAAAAAACATTCTAAATAACTTGACTCTGTGGTTCTAGAATTCTAAATGGGAGGGAATGAGAGCAGTGATAGAAAATTTGAATAATTGCAGGAAAAAAATTGATGAAATTGATAAAAAAATCATAGAGTTATTAAAAGAAAGAGAAGAGATTGTAAAGGAAATAGCGCTGTGTAAAGTTAAAGAGAAACTTCCTGTCCATCATCCTGAACGGGAAGAGGAAATTTACAACAGGCCGAAAGATAAATATATAAAAAATATTTATAAGATAATTCTGGAAGAATCCAGAAGATTACAGAATATTATAGTGAGTGGTGAATAGTGAGCGGAATGTGTAAAAAAACAGCTGGTATAATTGGCTTCGGTCGTTTCGGCCAGTTGGCAGGTAAATATTTAAGAGACGTATTGAATGTTTATGTATATGATAAAATTGATAGAATTACTGATATAGAAAAATTCGGTTTAAGTAAAAATTCTCTGGAAGAGGTCTGTAAAAAAGATATAATTATCCTTTCTATGCCAATATCTTCACTGGAAAATGTACTTGCGGATATTAAAGATTATGTCAGAGAAGACTCTGTCATCATGGATGTATGTTCCGTAAAGGAAATACCATGTAATTTAATGAAAAAATATCTTCCTTCTTCCGTTCATATACTGGGAACCCATCCTTTATTCGGCCCTGACAGTGCCAGAACGACCCTGAAAAACAGAAAGATTGTTCTATGTCCCGTAAGAATAACAGAAGAAAAACTTGACTGTGTAAAGACATTTCTGGAAAGGAAAGAATTAAAAATTATTGAAATGACTCCTGAAGCTCATGACGAGCAAATTTCTTATTCTCTTGTACTGACTCATTTTATAGGAAGAGCTATGATTGATATGAAACTTGGCCCTCAGGAGATAGAAACACTGGGATATCAGAGGTTACTTAAGATTTTATCTACTGTACAGAACGATACATGGGAATTATTTCAGGATATGAATAAATATAATAATTATGCCGAAACGGTACGGAATAAGTTTATTGATTCCTTGAAATCTATAGATAAAAAACTGATAGATTAAGATTTAATTTTAATTGATATTATTCATAAATCTTTTAATTTTTTCCATGCCTCTTTCCAGTTCTTTATATGCAGAAGCAAAACTGAGGCGGACAAAATTATCATAACCGAAGGCAATACCCGGAACCAGAGCTACCAGCTCTTCTTCAAGGAGTCTTTTCGCAAATGTTCTTGAGTCCATACCTGTGTTGCTGATATCTATAAATGCATAAAAGGCGCCTCCGGGAGGAGAGCATGTTATCATGGGGAGTTTATTCAGTTTATCAATTACAAAATCTCTCCTCCTGGAAAATTCATGGAACATATGTTTTACACAGGACTGATCGCCGTCTATTGCTTTCATTGCCGCAATCTGTGATATGGAACTCGGGTTTGATGTTATATGACCCTGAAGGGCAGTCATTGCAGATATTAATTCCTTCGGCCCTGCCGCATAACCTATACGCCATCCCGGCATGGAATAGGATTTTGATACGGAGTTTACTATGACAGTCCTGTTTTTTAATTCAGGAAATATTCTGGTCAGACTCACATGGTTCCCTTCATAGACGAAATATTCGTAAACTTCATCTGAAAGTATAAAAAGATCTTTATGTGTTAAAGCTATCTCGCCTATTGCTTTCAGTTCTTTTTCCGTAAATACATGACCTGTCGGGTTACAGGGAGAGTTGAGCAGCAGTACTTTTACTTTATCTGTAACGGAATCTTTCAGTTTATCAATATCAAGAGACATATCTTCTCTGGAATTGATAAGCAGAGGTTCACCTTCTGCAAGTTTTACCTGTTCAATATAGCTGTTCCAGCAGGGAAGAGACATAAGGACTTTATCGCCGTGACTCAGAAGGCACTGTAATGCAAGATATACGGCATGTTTTGAACCGCAATTTACCATGATTTCTTCCGGTTTATAGCTTAAACCATTATCTCTGAAAAATTTTTTGCATATTGCTTCTTTCAGTTCAGGAATACCTGCAGTTTCCGTATAGGTTGTGAAATTATTTTCTATAGCTTTTATCGCTCCGGCCTTTACATGATCGGGGCTGGGAAAATCAGGTTCTCCCGCTGCAAGCAATACAACGTCTTTACCCTGTCTTTTCAATTCTTTTGCTATTGTTGTTATTTCTATTGTAACACTGGGAGAGATCCTGTTTATTTTTTGAGATTTCATGTAATTTACTCCTTAATTTATATGAGAATCGTAACGCGTAACGCGTTACGCGTTACGGGAGGAACGGATTCTCATACTTCATTGTGACCGAAACGGTCATAGCTGTTAGTGAAAAGTAATTAAAATCCAGTTTTTTTTACATTTTTTTCGCATTTCACTCTAAATATTCTGTGACAAATTTTTTTCATTTTATGTAAAATTATCTGTCATTTTTTTACACAATTACCCTTCACCTGGTGAACACAGTGGTTTGCCCCTGCTCTTCACTCTTCACCCTTCACAGAAAAATTTCTTCAAAGGTGTCTCTTTTTCTTATACATTCAATATGTCCGTCTTCTTTTACCATTATCCTGTCAGGCCTCGGAAAAGAGTTTGCATTGCTTTCCATGAAGCCGGAGCAATAGGCACCTGTATCATGTATGAGAAGAATGTCTCCTCTCTGCGGCTTTCTCTGGAGTTTTATTTTATATCTGGCTATCATATCACCGGAAAAACACAGGTTCCCTCCGACAAATGTTTCGAACGGAATTTCATCTTTTTTATGGTACTCTGTTATTATGTCCCACCGTCTCAGAATATTTTCAAGTAATGATTCACAGTGAGATGTGACTCCCATTTCTACGGTAATTAAATTATGATTACCGGCTATTTTTCTGACAGTATTCACCTTTGCCAGAGTAAGACCTCCGTCATCTGCTATGCTTCTTCCCGGTTCTATGATAAGAAGAGGTTCTCCGATGGATTTCAGGGCTTCTGCCGTATGTTTTCCATGGATTGAACCTGTAAGAATGGCTTCTAACATCTTTTCTTTCGGGTAGTAAGAGTAGAATTTTTCACCCCTCCATTCCTTCAGATCTTTTCGAAAACCGCAGGGATTATTATTCCAGGAAAAAATTTCTCTGCTGTCTCCTTCCAGTGCTTTTATATAACCGTCTCTTACCCTGTCTACAATATATTCCCATTCTTCTTTATTTACATAGGAAACAGGATAGCCTCCGCCAATGTCTATGATTTTGCATGTCCTTCCGGTGTCTTTTAATATATAAGCCATATCTATCATTTTGCCCAGAACTTCCATGTATGGTTCCACATCTGTTATCTGAGAGCCTATATGGGTATGAAAGCCGAGAAACTCGACAGAAGGATAACTGTCAAGGGATTTTATAAAACCGGGAATCTCTTTCAGAGGAACACCGAATTTTGTCCATGCTCCTGCTGTAAAAACTCCTTCTGCCGTTACGTCTGACAGTTCATAGCCGCTTATTCTTATGAGAGTTTTTGCCTTTTTTCCAAGGGCGGCAGCTATGTTTGAAACAACTTTGAATTCTTCAATACTGTCAGCTACAATAAGAATATTTCTTTTTATTGCTTCTTCAATAAGAAAATCTTCCTTGCAGTTACCGTTTAAAACTATTTTTTCAGGTTCTATACCCGAGTCTATGGCATATTTTGCCTCATTATATGAAGCTACATCTGCACCGCATCCTTCTTCTTTTACTATGTTGAATATGGTACGAGCTGTACAGGCTTTTGCCGCATAACATACAAGACCGTTACGATAATAAGAGTCAAAAACCTTTTTGAAAGATTTCAAATTTGCTCTTATGACAGGTTCGTAACTTATATGGAGAGGCAGTTTGTAATTATCTGTCCAGAAAGAAATATTATGACCGGCAATTAATGGTTCTTTACATATGTCAAAAAAATTGTTCATTTTTACCCTCCGGTTATTGCGTGATGCGTTGTTTACTCTCGTAACGCGTTACGCGTCACGAGAGTAAAACTTTTATTATATGCTCTTATTCCCGGGGCGTTTAATTAAAAGCCCCTACTCACGACTCACGACTTTTTCGGAACATGTCCTATAAACCCGTAAAAAGCTATATATGCATAACATAAAACAGGCAATATAAAAGCGTGATGTATGCCTATTTTATCTGCAATGGCACCCTGTATAAGAGGTATGATTGCTCCTCCTACTATGGCCATACAGAGAATACCTGAGCCCTGGCCTGTACTTTTACCCAGACCGCTTATGGCAAGGGAAAAAATTGTAGGAAACATAATGGAATTAAATAATCCTACGAGCAGTATTGTCCACATGGCTATTTTACCGAAGGTTAACATTGAAATGATAACCAGGGCAGCAGCCATGAATGCGTTGAAGCCCAGAACTTTCCCGGGTTTAATATATGCCTGCACCGCAGAACCTATAAATCTTCCTACCATTGCCCCTCCCCAGTAGAAGGAAACATATTTTCCTGCTATACTTTCAGGAAGTCCTGCAATATCAGGCTGTCCCAGATAGTTTACAAGAAAACTTCCTATGGAAACTTCTCCTCCTACATAGACAAAAATACCTATGGCACCCAGTACCAGATGAGAGTATGTCCAGGCACTTCTCTTTACTCCCTCTGCCGATGTCTGATCTTCCGATGTCTGTGCTTCGATTTCCGGTAATTTTATTACTGCAAATATAACTGCCATAATAAAGAGTGTCACTGCTATACCGACATAGGGTGCTATAACGGAACTTGCCTGTGCCAGTTTATAGGCAGACATTTCTTCTCCGTTCATTTTACTGATTTCTTCTGCCGTTTTTACTGCAGCGGAAAGTATTAAATAAGAACCGAAAATAGGAGCTATAGTCGTTCCCAGTGAATTGAATGCCTGCGTCAGATTTAACCTGCTTGATGCTGTTTCCGGTTTCCCGAGTATAGTTACATAAGGATTTGCTGCTACCTGAAGAAGTGTAATACCTGAAGCAAGAATAAAGAAACCTGCCAGAAATATAGCATATGACGTATAAAGAGCAGCAGGGAGAAATATAAGGCAGCCCATACCTATTGTTACAAGTCCTATAACGATACCTTTTCTGTAGCCTATTTTTTCCACAATCATTCCTGACGGAAGGGAAACAATAAAATAGGCTGTGAAAAAACAGAACTGTATGAGCATTGCCTGGGTATAATTCAGAGAAAAGAGTGATTTTAAATGGGGTATGAGAATATCATTAAGACATGTAATAAAACCCCACATGAAGAAAAGAGATGTAAGAATAACAAGAGGAACCGTATAGTTCACTTCTCCGTTTGGTGATTTTACTTTTACCTGACTCGCAGCAGTTTCCATTAAATTACTCTCCTTTTTTGATTGTCTTTACTTTTGTAAGGATTTCTTTGTTTATACCTGTATCGTTATGTTCAATCTTTACTTCATCAAAGAGATACCAGTCTTCCGTATGTTCAACAGACCGATCGCTTTCCAGGTTTACAAGGGGAGACATTGTTTCAAGTTCCAGCATATCCTGATTTGTAAAAGATTCAAAAGAAGATCCTTTATCAGGATATATGCCTTCTTTAAAGGGACATACTTTTATGAAAAGATGATTGTTTCTTACATATCCTGCCCATCCCTCTTTATTGCTCATGCCTATTTTCGTGGGAGCAGTGGCGGATACATCCTGTTTTATGATTATGTATTTCTGTGTGAAGGTAAATCTGCTGTCACTCATATCGGTATAGGACCACAGTGAAAGAGTTCTTACCGGCAGGTAATTGGTTGTGCTTACATTCATAGCTTTCCCTTCGGGACTGTCAGGATGGGGGATGAATTCTTCCTGTGGTATTACGGCAGTTCCGCCTGTTTCCATCTGAGTAATGCTCCATGGAGCAAGTTCTGTTGTTTCTTTGTTTTTATTTGTCAGCCTGTGAAGTATATGGACGTGACTCCCGGAATTATCCATTGTTATTTCCATTTCTTTTTCAATGCCATTTATAGATTCTACAGGCTGTTTTAAATAAAGAGTATTTCCTTTGATTTCATATTTAACGGGAATACTATCCGGAAAATAGGTTTTAGGTTTTTCTTCCGGAGCAATCCAGAGTCTGTGACCGCCGAAAGGAAGCCATTCTTTTTCATTTGTTTTTCCCAGGTTGTCTTTTACTTCGAAAAATTCATTTTCTTTTCCGGCAAATCCGTAGAATATAATTCGTGGTCCCACATCTGTCGTGGCAATAAGTTCTACCGTACCGTTTGTCATACGAATACAGTTTTCCCATCCTCCGTAGGGGATTTTTTCAATCGTTACCCCTTCTTCCGCAAAACATGGTGCGATTAATAAAATTGCCATAAAAAGAAACATAACAAATTTTTCCATTTTTTTTCCTCCTTGTATTAATTTTTATCTTATATGTTATAAAATGTATAATTATCCATTCATATTATATTTCCTTTTTTCATTGAAATTTAAAATGGTACCTGTTATAATTTTTGAAAATTACAATAAGGAACTGTAAGAAAATAATTCTGTCAAATTATGGTTATTGTCCTCCCGTGACGCGTCACGCGTTACGCGTCACGATTATAAATATGGTTATTTTGTTACAACCGCCGAGGAAGTTTACTGATATGAAATGGGATTTACTGGAAATAATTTTTTCTCTGCTTCTTGTACATATATCCAATCATGTTGTGGGAAAAGAACTGAGTAAAACAGTGGTGTTTCCCGAAAATATCAATATATTTTTCAAAAATATAAATGAGATAATTTATGGAGTCTTCTTTCTTATCCTTATATTGATAGTAATATCCTGGAGATCTCATAAAAGGTTACTCGTAAATCGTTGTATAACAATATACCTTTCACTTGTTACGTTGCAGTTAATAGTAAATGTATTGCTTCTTGTATCGAGAGCCCATGAAAACAGGGGACAGCCTCTCTATATGCTCTGGGATGTGGCTGCTCTTTACGGTATGAATATAATAGTTTTTTCTTTCTGGTATCTCCTTGTTGACAGTACTGTCCCGGGAGGAGCTTTTATATTTCCTGTTAAAGAAGGTAATAATAAGCTTCACTGGATAGATTATCTGTTTCTTTCATTTAATACCTGTACTACCTTTGGCCCGACTTCGGAACAGGTTGTCAGCAAAAGGGCAAAAGTATTAATGATGGTTCAGACATTACTGTCTCTGATCATTACAGTAGTGCTTGCCGCAAGGGCTGTAGGAGGGTTGTAAATATCGTTTGATGCCAGAATAGCAGAGAATCAGTAAAATAGTTGTAATACTGATAATTTTCCCTGCCTTATAGGATATGGGATCAAAGTAAATTTTTACATGATGTTTTCCCGGTTCCCTGAGAGGCACGGCTCTGAATATACAGTCGGCCCTGTATATCTGTTCGGGCTTCCCGTCTACCGATGCTTTCCATCCCGGATAATATATTTCGCTCAGAAACAGTAAGGCAGGTCTCTCTATATTAACTTCTATTTCTATAATATCTTCCGTATATTTTATTATAGAAGCTTTCTCGAAAGATTTTTCAGGTACCTGTTGCAATTCAACAGGACATGACAGTATAAGTTCTTTTCTGCTGTCAAATTCTTTACTGCTCAGTAAATCAAGTAATTCTTCATCATCGCCTTCTACAACTCTATAATTATAGAAAACCGCCGCCCTGGGCACAGCATTCACGTTTTGATATATTACCGGCTCATGGGGAGAATTTATATCTGTAATATTAATATATTTACCGTTCAGAAGATCTATCATTTTATTATTCATATAATTTTTTATGACAAATGAATTGGAAAAATTGATTAAATATTGTATTTCTTCAGTATCCGGTAATGTTTCGTACTGTGAATAATAGAGATATTTCATATAATAACCGATTGCCAGGGGGTCAAATCCCTGAGTACTTTCAAAACCTTCAATCTGGCCTCTGTTTACATAATCATTCCAGTTCAGATTTACTACCCTCCCGTCACCGGGTGAATAATCAGGCATTTGAGATTTTATTTTATTACTGTAGAAAGCTTTGCTGTCTGCCGGAGGATTGAAGGTAAAACCGAAAATTCCCATATCAATAATTGTAATAAGCAGAAGAGATATATGTAATACCTGTCGTGAGATCATGTTGAACGATTTTAAAACTATGGCTATGGTTATTATGCTTATAATACAGGCAAATATGATAATGCCGTCTTTCTTTTCCGGTATTACTGTTCCGTATTCTGCCGGTATTTTTGCCGCATCAGGGCAGGAAGATATTATTACGGCCATGATGATTGCTGCAATACTCAGGCCTGCAAAAACATAAATTATGGCCGGCACATTTCGCACTCTGGCTGAAATACGTGATAATTCATCCATACCTGTAACGGAGAGAGAGCAGATAGAGAAAGTCATGAGAATGATGAAACGGCCATGACTTCTCAGGGATTTATAAAATGGCATCACTGTGATGAAAATTTTATAGAAAGGCGTATTATCTGTCATTGAGGCAATTAATGACAGAACGAACAGAATAAGAAAGAACCATTTTAGCCGTATTTTTGAGTAAAATATTGCCACAAAAGACATTGCCAGAGCAGTGATACCGGTATATCCGCACGTTTCCCAGTAAACCCAGTATTTTTTAGCCTCTTCGGGATAAAAGCCTGATTTAAATGGTTCCATACATGGCCTGCCATGAAAATCAGGTATTATAAATGTGACGAGTCTCTGCCATGTCATGCAATAGGTATTGGCAATTTCCGCTCCCCCTGTTTCCCTGAGTGTAACTTTGAGGAAATCAAGGAAAGGCAGAAGCTGTATCGATGACAGTAAAACCGCAGTAATACATATCAATGGAAATACAAGGAACAGGAATATTCTGTCTCTTACTGAAAGGGATTTATCTTTCAATCTGTCTATTAGCAGCCATAGCCAGAAAAGAGTTAATCCACAATATATATAGTAAGTCAACTGCATAAATCCCGATAATAATAAAATACATGATACTATACCCGTTATAATGATAAAGGGAATGGATTTTTTTTCAACAGATATCTTTAAACACAGAAAAAGGAGTGGTAACCATGCACCGCCTGTAATGAAGGTATGTATTAAATGGGTTATGAAAAAACCGCTGAAGCTGAAGGCTATTCCTCCTGTGACCGAGGATATTACCGAGCCGCCAAGTCCGTATCTGCCAAAAAGATACATGAAATAACCTGCAAGGGTAAAATGTATAATGAAGTTATATACAAGGGCCTGCTCTACAGGAAATAGATAGTAAATAAAGGATAAGGGATAAAATATGGTCGGGCCGCTTCCCATGTTTGCCTCATATGGTACTCCTGAAAAAATGTAAGGATTCCACAGATTAATATGACCGGTAAGGAACATATTTCTCTTTAATAATTGATAGGGGGCAAAGAGGAATTCTATATCCCTGTATATATAGCTCATACCGCTCAGAAGAGCAGGGGAGAAGAAGAGAACAGAGAGAAGAGTGAAAAATAAAAAAATTAAACTTTCCTTCAGAAAAACCGAACATTTACCTGATGCCAAAACCGATGTCCTTTCTAAAAAATAATTATTTATGCGTTAAAAAATGGCAGGTAATTCTTATGCAATGGAAAAAGAAATTTATCACAGAATATTCACTATTCACTAATTCCAGACGTTTTGCTCCCGTCACGCGTAACGCGTTACGCGTCACGAAACAATGAAGCTTACAGCTTCAATTATTTCATCGTCATGTCATTCCTTTCATTCCTTCTAATTTCTTTATAGCCCACTGTTTTGCACCATTTAAATAACATTCGTTTATATATTTATTGTCAGGGGCGTTTTCACGGGCTTTTTCATAATTTTGAAGTGCTTCCTGAAATCTTTCCAGCATAAGATAGGTGTTACCAAGGGCACAGTAGGCATAGGCAAATTTACTGTCAATATGTACTGCCTGATTGTAAGTTTTAAGAGCTTCATTATACTGTTTCAGACAATATAAGGCATTACCTTTATCATACCAGAGATTTTTATCTTCTTCATATAGTTTCAGTGCCTTATTGTAAGAGTTTACTGCTTCTTTATATTTTTTCTTTCCATATAGAGCCAGACCTTCTGTGTGTAAAATCTCACTCTTTGCCATATTTCTGGCTTTATTGCATTCTTCATTTTGCGGATCTATTTTTAATGCTTCCTCATAACATTTTATTGCGTCTCTGTATTTTTTCTGATTGAATAGGTCCATTCCTTTTTTATGCCACATACCGCATATTGCCTGTTTTTTTGCCGCATTACACTTCTCATTTCCCGGCTCTATTGCCAGTGCTTCATCATAACATTTCAGTGCTTCTTCATATTTATTTTGTTTATACAGTATATAGCCTTTTCCGGTTATGAGCTCTATTTTTTTGCTGTCTATTTCAAGTGCTTCATCGTAACATTTCAGTGCTTCTTCATATTTGCCCATACTGCAGAAAACATTACCTTTGCCGGTAATAGCCGCCAGATTTTTCCCGTCTATTTTTATTATTTCCTCGAAACATTTTATCATTTCTTCATAATATTCTTTTTCTTTTTCAGGTGTTAACAATGATTTAACCTGATATACCATTATTTTGCCGTTCCATGGTTTTATATTTTTCTCATCATATTCTATGGACTTTGAAAAACTTTCCAGAG
>JBEHWO010000164.1:0-13516 GCA_040217695.1 Vulcanimicrobiota bacterium
TTATAGTCATTACCGGTTCAAGTCACACCCGGTCATGAGAACCTGTCCCCGCGTCACGCGTTACGCGTTACGCGTTACGATTCTCACAGCTTATTTTCCCGAGGGGAGGAAATTATTATTAAAGAATATTACTATAATTCCGATGTAGATATAACAAGAATAGAACTGGAAAACGGTATGGAAATTTTATTAAAGCACATGGCGAATGCAAAAATGGTTTCCATTAATCTCTGGTTCAAAGCAGGATCTAATAATGAAGAAGATCATATGGCAGGAATTGCTCACTTCATAGAACATATGCTCTTTAAAGGAACAGAGAAGAGAAAAGTAGGCGAAATATCAAAGGAAATAGAAGAACTTGGCGGATATTTAAATGGTTTTACCAGTTATGAAGCAACAGCCTACCAGATTACCATACCGAAAGAAAATTTCTCAAAAGGGCTTGAAATACTTCTTGATGCACTGAAAAATTCTTCCTTTGATCCTCTGGAAATAGAAAAAGAAGGCCAGGTAATAATAGAAGAATGTAAAATGAGAGATGACACCCCCGGTGTACGTTCCTGGGAAAATTTGATGAAACTTGCCTTCAAACAGCACAGATACAGACGCTCTATCATTGGAGAAGAACAACTGATAAAAGATTTTACAAGAGACTCGCTTCTATCCTTTTATAATCAATATTATCGTCCTGAAAATATGATTCTTATACTTGCCGGAGATATTAAAACAGAAGATTTTATGGAACAGCTTGAAGCTCTTTATCCTTTAACAGATACAGGAGAAACCTCCATAAATCTCTCGCCTGCAGAGGGACAGCAAAAAAAATTACGTTATAACTATTTCAGAGGTGATATAGAGAGAACCTATATAGATATAGGGTTTCATATTCCGGACGAACTCCATTCAGACTCATTTACCATGGAAATTCTGTCTTTTATACTCGGCCAGGGACGAAGCTCAAGATTATACCAGGAACTCAAAGAGAAAAGGCAACTGGTTACTTCCATAGGCACAGGCGATATAAACGGTAAAGATCCCGGTCTTTTTATAATATCTGCAGTAACCGATGAAGATAAAGCACTGGATACTCTGAAAGCTCTGTGGCAGGAAATCGAGGTTCTTAAAAAGGGAGTCAAAGAGGAAGAACTCCGGAAAGCCATGGTATCTATAGAAAATGATTATTTATTTGATCTGGAGACAGTGGACGGACAATCTGATAAAATCGGTCACTGTGCAGGTCTGGGCGATTATACAATGGCAGTAAAATATCTGGATATACTCAAAAAAACTACGGAAAAAGATATAAAACATGTGGCAGAAAAATATCTGAAACCGGACAATTGCAGTATATCCATATACAGTCCTGAACTGAAAGGCTCAAAGGATCTTCTGAATATATCAGCGGAAGAGATGGAGGTACTGTTAAGAGGTGACAGAAAAACCGTCACATATGTTTCAGAGAAAAGAGATTACGAAAAACATGCCGGTCATGTAGAAAAAGTCAGGCTAAAAAACGGCGTGACATTAATACTGGAACATGACAGAACCCTGCCGGTTGTAGCTATATATGCAGGCCTTAAAGGCGGAGTCAGGTTTGAAACAGTAGAAACAAACGGTATTTGCAGATTTATGAATAAATTACTGATAAAAGGTACAAAAAACAGATCTGCTGTTGAGATTGCGGAGCAGATAGAGTCACTCGGAAGTTTTATATCCCCCAGATCAGGGAAAGATTCTTTCGGCCTTTCTATGGCGATTATTGACAGGTATTTAAAAGAAGGCCTGAATATTTTTCTGGATGTCCTCAACAATCCTTCATTCCCTGAGAATGAAATAGAAAAAGAAAGAACTTTTATTTTATCTGATATCAGAGAAAAATATGACGACCCAATGAGAATGTGTATAGAAAAATGTGACAGCATGATCTTTAAAAATCATCCGTACGGCATGCCTGTCACTGGAACAGAAAAAAGTATAAAAAATATTCGCAGACAGGATATTATAGAGTTCTATGATAATTATGTCCACGGGGAAAATCTGTATATATCGGTGGTCGGTAATTTTAACAGGGAAGATATTATCTATGAATTCGAACATGCTATAAGAGGAAAAAACGTTAATACAAAAGCTCTCCCATGTCCTCAAAAAGAAGAAATTCCGAAGAAAATGAGGAAATCCATAAAGAAAAAAGATATAAGACAGTCATCAATAGCAATAGGGTTTCTTGCTCCTTCTGTAGAATCGGAAGATTACATCAATTTTATCGTATTAAATTCAATATTACATGGTATGGGCTCCAGATTATTTATAGAATTGAGAGATATTCAGGGCCTTGCCTATGTAATTTTCTGCTATCTGGAACATGGTATAGAAAACGGGAGTTTTAAAGCTTATATAGGCACAAGCCCTGAAATGGAAGAAAAAGCAATAAAAGCATTGCTGAGAGAACTTGAAAAAGTCTGTGACGAAGGTGTAACAGAAGAAGAACTGCAGAAAGCTAAAAACATGATAAAAGGAAGATATGAAATTACTCTTCAGGAAAGAATAGCACGGGCTACCAAGTATTCCTCATATGAAATACTGGGACTGGGCTATGAGAGAGTAAAAAAATATCCTCTCATTATAGATAATGTAAAACTGGAAGATGTAAATAATGTAGCAAAAAAATATTTCGATCTCAAAAACTATTCTCTGTCTGTAATAAGACCGGAAAAGAAAAGTGAGTTGTGAGCAGTGAGCAAGGCTCACCCTTCACCCCTCACTGCTTCTTTCTTACTTCTTCAACCCATATATGAATGAGATCTGTCATAGTAAAATTATCAAATATTTCTTTTATCTTTCTGGCAAGTTGATTAACAAATAAACGGGAAGGGCATAGATTGTATTCTTTACATGCATGAAGGTCAACTTCCGTGCCAAGACAATCAAAAAGGAATTCCGGCCCTTCGAGTATCTGAATTATATCACTGAATTTTATATCTTCAGGTCTTCTGGCAAGTCTGTGTCCGCCACCGGGCCCCCTTTTGCTGCATATAATACCTCCCTTGTTAAGTTCATAAAAAATCTGCTCAAGAAATGGTATGGGAATATTCTGCTTTTCTGCAATTGACGATGTGGTTACAGGCCCTTTACCATGAGCAAGGGCAAGCTCAAATAAAGCACGAAGGCCATAACAGGTTTTTTTGGATAATTGAAACAATTTTTTCACTCCCGGACTTACTGATTAGTGAGTGGTGAGTAGTGAGCGGATTGACTCATTACCTTATACTAACACACGCTTCATCAGGTATTTTTTTAATTACATACAGGAATATTATTATATAATACTATAGTAATTCAGTCAACTATAAATTTCGCCGGAATATTCTGGCCGGTAATATTGGAATCGTGATGCGTAACGCGTAACGTGTGACGCGTAAGGCATCAATTCACTTTTCACGACTCACGACTCACAACTCAAGACTCACTATTCATGACTCAACCTCATCCACTATAGAAACTTTTATAACATCCTCTCTTGGAATAACAGTTTCGATTCTGACTGTTATTAAATCTCCGGAAGAATATTTTTGTTCATAACTTGCAGGAGACTGGCAGTTAAGTTCCAGAAAATAATCTTTCAGAATAACTACTATTCTGTCAGAAAGATTCTGCAGTACAATAGCTTTAACGGAAGAGCCAATCATTTTCTTCAGATATTTAAGCAGCCAGTATCTCTTTCTATTTCTTGTAATAACATTTACCGAATCAAGTATCTGCTCCGAACACATTATAAGTTCTTCAAGTTGTCTGTTTGTATAAAAATAAGGTTTTCTTTTAATAAAACTTTTAAGCTGCCTGTGTATGATAATATCATTATATCTCCTTATAGGAGAGGTCATCTGGGTATAGCAGTCTATGCCAAGACCGTAATGATAAAGCGGGATAAGACCTGCTTCGGATTTTTTGAAGTACTTTCTCTGCTGATAAAAATTAACAGGATCATATGTATCTGAAAGTACACAGCTATCATCTAAAGCCGGCTGACTGCGGTAGATAATCGGAATAGCATTTGCTTTGCAGAAGCTGGCAGTTATATCATTGGCAGCTATCATCAGCTCGGAAACCAGCTTGTGAGAAGGTGTCTCTCTGTCATATATTTCCATAGTAATTTCTTTATTTTCATCTACCTTGATTTCCAGTTCAGGCGTATAAAAAAGCTTGGCCCCTCCTGTTTTCCTTTTTTCTCTCATTTTTTCACTTATATTGTAAAGTATATTAAAATCCGATTCCTCACCGATCAATTTATCTACTTCATCATAAGTAAATCTATCCTTTACCTTTATAAAGGTTTCTTTTATCTCATAGTTCTTAATATTATACCTGTTATCAACATCTATAATAACAGAGACAGAAGGCCGTATTTCACCTTTTCTGAGACTGAATAGACTGTTGGCAAGTTCATGAGGAAACATATTGATTTTGTTCTCAGGAAGATAAACAGAAGTAAATCTTCCTTTTGCTTCTTCATCCAGAGCTGTACCGGGTGCTATATAATGGGAAACATCTGTTATATGTATGCCAATTTTATAACCATCGGAAGTTTTCTCTATACTCAGAGCATCATCCATATCTTCAGTACTGTCACTGTCGATGGTAAAGGAATAAAGATCAGATAAATTCAGTCTGGAATTCATATCAAATTCTGCAGTTTTAACAACATTCATCGCTTCTGTCAGTATATCACGGTGAAAAGCTACCGGTATCTGATACTGGTGCAGTTCAAGACATTCATCTTCATCCCATATACCGGCTTTTACAAGTAATCTGAAATGTATATTCTGACCTGATATATCCGCCTTTTGCAGAAGCTCCGAGACAGACTTGTGATGTCTGCTTTCCAGCTTATAGAGAGCTACATGTTTTAATTTTGATATATAAGATTCTATATCACTATCTGCCTCAACAGAATTCTCTCCTTTCCATACCTTTTTAAGCCAGTCTATTATCTTTCTGGTTCTTTCTTCTTTTTCTTTCTCTGCACGGAGCATTTGAATAATCTGTTCAACATGTTCTGCAGAATTAGGATAGAAGGAAGACTTTTTTGCTTTAAAAAAGATGATATCTTCCTGTAAAGCTCTGAATATACCTGCTACCTGATTCGAAGTAAAATCTTTCCCGAAATTCAATTCAGCCAGTTCTTCAACCCTGTAACTGCCTCCTTCTTCACTGAGTAATTCCCAGATATCCTTAAGAGGCATAACGGATTTCAGGTTATCTCTCTCTTCATTTATTTCTTTCAGTAATCTTACAAGTTCTTCTCTGGGTAATCTCGTATCAAGAGTATATTCGGAAGGAAAAAAAACTTTATCTTTCGGCAAAGAAATCTCTTTATTTTCACATAATAATCTGACTTTATCAGCCTTGCACTCAAGACACAATGCAACAGAACTTTTATTATCCTTTTTAAATTCCACAACTGTTCCTTTATAAATCATAAAAAGCCTCTTTTTCTATTTTGAACTTAACGCCCTGCGGGCGAGTTTTTTAAAGTTGAGAATTGAAATTAACTTTAAACCATCAACTCTCAGTTATAACTATTGATTACTATATGCAGGCCATGCTTCATAAGTACCATAAAAAAACATATCTTATGTAATAAAGCTGACTGATGATTACTGACATACCGGGGTGATCATAAATACAGCCTCTCGTGACGCGTAACGCATGACGGGAGGAATGATTTTATTACATGCTTATACTAATTGCTTATAACGGTAATGATTCCACCGGTTATAGTCGTGACGCGTCATGCGAGGAGACAGGATTACAGATTATCCGGTGTCGTATTTACCGCTGGCAGCACCAAGGTCAATAATAATGATGATGGTGCTGGTTCAGATCATTTTTCACGTTAAATCCTCCTACGTTTCCTTCCAGTTCTTTCTTAAATTCTTCCGTCATACCAACAACCTGTCCCGGGATTTTTCCTCCGTATTCTTTAAGCATTTTTCTATACTGAAGTATAAGATTTATCTCTCCGGCATCCAGCCAGATGCCATGATTAAAACAGCAATGATCTATCCATATGCCTGATGATGAATCAAACTGAATATTCATCATCATATTTGAGCACACAGGACATGGTCTCAAATCTCTGGGGGACATAAATTTATTTCTAATAGTCAGATTTTCCTCTGTATAGGTAAACATTCCTTCAAGTTCTTCTTCTTCTTTTTTAAGCAGTTCAGGGAAAGTATCACTGTTTACCCACAGGCCACTGCATTCATCACATACAAAAAAAGAAATGTTTACAAGTCTTTTTTCTATAAGGTTTATATCACATGTAGGACATTTAGGAAAATTAATAGGCCCTGTATAGGCCTGTTCCTGCGGAACAGGATTGTCCATAAAAAATTTTATTATTTTCAATAAAAGACTCATATATTATCCCCTCCTGATTTGTTTTTTTTCGAGTGTGGCCATAATGAAGGATGAAAATACTTATCCCATCAGGTGTTACGCACCACAATTCTCATAAGTAAACCTATGTTTTCAACTTTATTCTTATAACCGGTACAAAAAATGTTACAGAGTCATTTTTTTCTTTGACAGAGATCATTTTTTATATTATCATAGGGAATAGTTGGGGTCAAGGTAAAATAGTTTAAAAATTGTAGGTTTTCTATGAGAATCGTAACGCGTAACGCGTAACGCGTGACGGGAAGAACAAATTCTCATTCTTCGTTGTGACCGATCCGGTCATGCCTGTTAGTATAAAATTACATCGATACAGAAGGGAATTCGAGTATGTTAGATTTCAATGATTTTCGACAGGGAGCAGATATAAGAGTAATAGGTGTAGGAGGTGGAGGATGTAACACCATTACCAGAATGATAGACATGGGGGTACAGGGTGTTAATTTTATAGCTATAAATACCGATATACAGAGTTTGAATACATGTAAAGCCGATATAAAATTACAAATGGGAGTAAAACTTACAAACGGACTTGGAACAGGTTCCAATCCTGATACAGGAGAAAAAGCAGCAGAAGAAAATAAAAAAGATATTGAACATCTTGTAGAAGGGGCAGATATGGTATTTATCATTGCCGGTATGGGAGGAGGAACAGGTACCGGTGCATCTCCCATAGTGGCTGAGATAGCTAAATCTATGGATATATTAACAGTAGGTGTTGTCACAAAACCTTTCAAATTCGAACTTTCCCGTAAAATGAAAATAGCAGAAATGGGCATAGACAATCTGAGAAGCTGTGTGGATACACTTATAACTGTACCAAATCAAAAGCTTGTTGAAATTTCCAAAGCAAAGGTTACTTTTAAAGAAGCTATGGCAAAAGCAGATGATGTTCTGCGCCAGGCCATACAGGGAATTACAGATTTAATAATTTTTCCCGGGGAGATAAATGTAGACTTTGCAGACATAAAAACAATAATGAGTAATGCCGGTTCCGCACTTATAGGTATAGGTGAAGCAACCGGTGATAACAAGGCCCAGAATTCTGCTTTAATGGCGATATCCAGTCCTTTTTTAGATGCCCAGATAAGTAATGCAAAAAGGGTTTTATTCAATATAACAGGCGGAGAGTCACTGACTCTGGAAGAAATACGTATAGCTTCGGAAATAATATCCAATTCGGTTGATCCTCAGGCTTCTGCTGTAATTTTCGGAACGGCTCTCGATGAATCCATGGAAGATGAAATAAGCATAACAGTCATTGCAACAGGCCTGGACGATTATTAACAGTGAGTCGTGAGTAATAAATCGCCTGCCCTTCGTTTTTTATCCTTGCCTCTTAATTTTTACCTTCCATAGGTATGATTTTCTGCTTTGGAGTTTCGAGAATAACCTTTGTATAAGCAGGAACAGATGAAGTAATCCAGACATTACCTCCTATAACAGAACCTTTACCTATAACAGTTTTTCCTCCCAGTATAGTAGCGTTTGAATATATAATAACATCATCTTCTATTGTAGGATGTCTTTTTATATGTCTGATAATATTACCGTCTCCATCTTTCGGAAAGCTCAAAGCGCCCAGCGTCACACTCTGATATATACGTACATTATTCCCTATCTCAGTAGTTTCACCTATAACAACACCTGTAGCATGATCTATAAAGAAATAATTCCCGATGTTTGCTCCGGGATGTATATCGGCACCTGTAATACTATGGGCATGTTCCGTCATTATTCTTGGTATCATAGGTATTTTTTGCAGCAATAATTCATGGGCAATTCTATAGATTGTTATGGCTTTTAAGCCGGGATAACAGAATATGATTTCTTCTTTACTTTTAGCGGCAGGATCTCCCGTATAGGTTGCTTCTACGTCAAAAGCAAGTATTCTTCTGAGACCGGGCAATTTCTTTATAAATTTACCTGCTTCCTGTCTTGCCACAAGGTCACATTCTTTACATGAATGTTCTTTTATTGCAGCACATTCATGCATGAGAGATCTGGCTATCTGCGTGGAAAGGAGATTGTAAACTTTACTTATCTGGTTGCCCAGATAATAAGATAAATTATTCCAGTAAAGTTCCTGATGGCCGAAATATCCCGGATAAATTATAGTTTCAAGTATTTTAATAATGTCAATTATAGATTGAGTGGAAGGTATCATAGAATAACCGACATGATCGGGAGAATTAGGCTCTTTTAATGTCTTAATAAGTTCTTCAACTATACAAGGCATTTCACCGGTAAAATTATCCTGTTCCATAGTAACACGTTTACATGCATCGTAACATATTAGATTTTTGTCTGACATAAATAACACCGCCCTTATAATCGTGACGCGTGATGCGTGATGCGTGATGCGTGTTTTCACCGGTACCGGGCGACCACAGATGATCACCCCCTGCTTTTCACGACTCACTTTTCACTACTCACTCTTCACTCTTCACTATTATAAATCTTCTTCTTAATCAAATAAAAACCTTTTAAAATTAAATAAAAAAAGGATTTAAAAAGATTTTTGTAGAAGTTATTTAAAAAAAAATTATAGGATGAAATTACTATGGATAATATGGAAACTTTAACAAGCGGTGAAATACTGCAACAGAGATATGTTATTGACGAATGTATAAAGTCAGATTCCAGAGGAGCCGTCTATAAAGCCCATGATAAATCTCTTAATAAAATGTGCTGCATAAAAGAACTTTTTAATTTTCATAAAACATTGAGAGAAAAAAGAGATGCGAAAAGAGAATTCGAAAAAGAAGCAAAAATCATTTATGAAGTACGTCATAAAAAATTACCGAAAATACTGGAATATTTCGGAACAGACGAACGTTCTTATATTGTCATGGAATATATCTATGGCTATGACCTGAATAATGCTTTTATAAAAGAGGGAACCTTTTCTTTTCCTCCTGACAGGGTAATAACATGGATGCTGGAAGTATGCGATCTTCTGGATTATTTACACAATCATTATGATAAATTTATATTCAGAGATCTGAAACCTTCCAACATCATGATAAATGAACTGGACGGTTCTATAAAACTTGTAGATTTCGGACTGGCCCATAACCTGAAAACAGATAATACTATAAAACTGGAAACAAGAGGTTATAATGCTCCTGAACTGGAGGAAGGTCAGATAGATGTCAGGAGTGATGTATATTCACTCGGAGCAACTATGTACTATTTGCTCACAGGTGTGGTGCCGGTGCCTCCCCATATAAAACCTCTTAAAGATCTTAATCCCGATATTTCAAAAATTTTAAATAATATTATTATGAAAGCCCTTTCAATATCCCCTGAGGACAGGCAGCAAAATATCAGAGAAATATACAATGAACTGCTTATGTGCGGCGCAAAACTAAAAGGTGGTTCTGCTCAGAAAGATGCCATAGATACATTTATAGGTCAACTAAACCAGTCTGATGTAGAGTTAAGAAAATCTGCAATAAAATCTCTTGCCGAAATAGATGACGATAATATACTGGGACCTCTCATAAATAAATTAAAAGAAGAAAACGAGAGTAATGTGAGGAAAGAAATAGTAATAGCTCTGAAAAATTTCAGAGAAGATAAAGATATTGTAATAAAAGCTATCTGTGACGCCTTTAAAGTTGAAGAAAATCCCGATGTAAAGGCATCTATGACAGAGGTACTGGGTGAATTTAAAGCAAGAGAAAGTATTGATATACTCATGGGAGCTCTCCAGGATCAGTTTGCCGATGTTCAACTTGGAGCAATTGCCGGTCTGGGAAATATAGGAGACAAAAAAGCGCTCAATCCTTTATTTGATCTTTACAAAAATAAAAATTTCATATTTCGTGATGATGTTCGTGCAGCTATAGAGAAAATAGACAGCAAGTTTCTTAACCTGTGGGAAGAAGCGGAAGAGAGCCAGAAAATAAGTACGTTGCAGAAGAAAAACCTGCTGATTGGCATATCTATATTTATAGTGCTAACTATAGTAATTGTATCAATGAAATTTATCCCTCCTTATATAAGAGAAAATAAAATAAAGGCAAATCTGATTAAAGGTAAAGAATATTTCGATAAAGAGGACAGTAAAAATGCTTATGACAGATTTAAAGAAATAATAAAACTGAATGAAAGGGATCCGAGAGGTCATTACTGGGTCGGTATGGCCTGTACTAAAATGGATAAATATGTTGAAGCCCTTAAAGCTATGGAAGAAGCAGTAAAATATGACGGGAAGAATCCTGATTACAGAATCGGACTGGGGAAAGCTCTTATAAACAGGGAAATGTATGACAGGGCCATAGGTGAGCTGGAAAAAGTAATCAACGTAAAGAAAGACTCGGGGGAAGCATATTTGTATCTCGGAGAAGCCTGTTTACGGTCCGGTAAAAAAGAAAAGGCAAAAGAATATTTCAACATCTGTATTAATAATTTCCCAAAATCTTCTGTCGCTCTTGAAGCAAACAAATATATAACTCTTATGAATGCGCCTGATAACACCGCGACGACTGCCATGCCAGCTGGCTCTTCAAAAATGGAAGAAGCAAATGATTATTTATTCAACAAAGAAAATTATGATAAAGCCATTCAAAAATTCGATGAAATTCTGGCAGAAAACCCGGGCGATATTGAAGCACATTTTGGAAGGGGCATGGCCTATTACAAGAAAGACGATTTAAATACTGCAAAAGAAGAATTCAACAGGGTTCTTCAAACCAATTACAGCCATCCCGGAGCCTGTATATCTATAGCAGGAATATACCTGAAAGAAAATGATCTGCAAAAAGCTATTGAACTGGCAGAAAGAGGATTATCATCAAATCCCGGCGTTTATGTAGGATATTATATTCGCGGCATAGCATATGTAAAAACCGGAAAGAATGCAGAAGGACTTGCTGATTTCAAGAAATATGTAGAAAATGCCCCGGACGATCAAACTTCCGAACAGGTAAAACAATGGATAAAAGAGTTGGAAGGAAACAGATAATGTCAGTCTGTTCTAAATGCGGAGAAGAGAACAAAGAAGAAGCAAAATTTTGTAATGGCTGTGGCGCAAGTCTTCTGATTGATCCTTCCGAATTCGAACCGGCGGAACCATTAACATCCAATCATATACTTATTGAAAGATACCGTATTGAAGAACTGATCAAATCCGGTGGTATGGGGGCTGTTTACAGAGGCCATGACACACGTCTCCATAAGATAGTTGCCATAAAGGAATTGATCAAACTCTCTATGTCTTCGAAAGAAAGACAGGATGACATAAAAAGATTCGAAAGAGAAGCCAGTATTCTGGCCAATTTACATCATAAATATTTACCGCGGGTAATAGATTATTTTACAGTAGAAAATAAATATTATCTTGTTATGGATTATGTAGAAGGACACGATCTTAATACTATACTCTGTACAGAAGGCGACCCGGCACTGCCTGAAGACAGAGTCCTGCCATGGATTATTCAAACCTGTGAAGTCATGGATTATCTCCACAACCAGTCACCTCCCATTATATACAGAGATCTGAAGCCTTCCAATATTATGGTAAATAATGCGGATAAAACAATAAAACTTGTAGATTTCGGAATTGCCCGTTCCATAGATCCTGACTATTATACAAGTAATACAATAATAGGAACACTTGGATATGCACCTCTGGAACAATATCAGGGGAAAGCCGGAATAAGAAGTGATATTTACGCCCTGGGTGCAACAATGCATCATTTGCTTACAGGTAAAAAACCTGTACCTTTTGATTTTAAAGATGCCAGAGAAATAAACAATAAAATTTCTGAAAGAACTAATAATATAGTGATGAAAGCACTCAGTACACAACCGGAAGACAGATTTTCCACTATAAAAGAATTCCAGGACGCTCTGACAGGCAGGATAGATATAGTTATCAGCGATGCAAAACATTTAAAACAAATAGAAATACTCATTATACAGCTCACTGTACAGAATCAGGAATTAAAAAAACTTGCCATTAAATCCCTTGGAGAGATGAATATTGAGCAGGTCATTCCGCCTCTTATAAGTACATTCAAAAATGATGAAGACTGGAAGATCAGGAAAGAAGCGTTGCTGGCTCTTGAAAAATTTAAGGATGAAGCTATTACAGGAGCTTTATGTGAGAGATTAAACCTTGAAAAACATACAGAGGTAAAATCACATATTATCAGAGTTCTGGGAGAACTCAGGGTAACAGAAGCAGTCGATTTAATTATAGAAACCCTTAGTGATCCTGCTTCTGATATAAAATGGCGTTCCATAATTGCCCTGGGTAATATCGGAGATAAAAAAGCACTGGAGCCCCTTTTCAATATAGTAAAAAAAGAAGAAGATTTTCGGGATGATGCGAAGGCAAGTATAGAAATGATAGATCAGCAATTTCTGGAAAGCTGGAATCAGGAAGAAGAAGCCCGGAAAAGTAAACTGGAAGAAAAAAATACTATAAAATCTATCATTCTGACCTGTATCATACTGGTTGTAACTCTGATGATATTTAAATTTTCCTCGGAATCCTTCAATAAATACAGAACAGAAAAAAACATCCTGAAAGGAGAAACATATCTCTACTCGAAAAATCACGAAGAAGCTTTAAAGATATTTCAAAAAATACTCAAATCAAACCCGAAGGAAAGCAGGGTCTATTATAATTTAGGTATCATTTATCTGAATAAAAATGAAAACGATAAGGCTATGGAAGCAATGGAAAAAGCTATAAAACTGGATGAAACAAATCTCTATTATAAAACAGGTCTGGCAAAAGCATTGATAGCCGGCAACAATATCCCTCCGGCCATATCGGGACTGGAAAAAGTAATTGCATTAAATAAAAATATATCAGATGCCTATCTGTATCTTGGAGAAGCTTATTATAAGCAGGGTAATAAAGATAAAGCCTTAAAAAATTTTAATTACTGTACAGAAAAATTCGCAGGCACAGAAACTGCTGTAACTGCAGCTAACTGGATTGGCAAATTAAATTCAAAAAACAATGAAAAAAACGCTATAATATCGACTTTACTGGAAGAAGGAAATAGATTTTTATATCAAAAAAAATATACAGAAG
>JBEHWO010000165.1:0-13442 GCA_040217695.1 Vulcanimicrobiota bacterium
ATGTCATCCATGAACCGTCATCTCTTTCGAGTTTCACATTATTTTCCATCAGTATAGTCTGGGGGTCTTCCGTATAGGTAGCCTTATCACATGATACATGTTTATCGCTCTGATCTACCCTGACCTTGCCGGAAGCTATGCCTTTTCTGGGTTTTTCCCAGAAAAATTCAAGGGAATCACAGTAAAGGTTAACAGGTCCGCCTTTAATGGGCTGATCTCCTTTTTTATTTTTATCCTGAACAATATGAACATTTCCTTCCCATATACCTCTTTTTTCTTCGTAATATACAGTTACCTTATCCGATGTAATGGTTGTTCCCGGTCTGGTAAATTTTACATTACTGGATGCATAGGCTTCTTTTGTTTTAGAATTATAAACAGCTTCATCAGATGTAAGAAGACCATCTTGCTGGCGTATATTCACATTTCCCCAGAAACGGAACATCTTCTTATTATCATCACCGGAGAGATGGTCAGAAGATATCTGGACACGGGATTTTTCTTCACCATCCCTGACGGAAGAAGGAGGCGGCGGAGGAGGAGGGAGAGAAGTCGGAGGGGCAGAAGGAATAACAGGAGTAACAGAAGGGGGAACAGAAGGCAAAGGAAGAGGAGTCTGTCCCTGAGATAATGATATATTCAGAGAAAGAATAAAAGCAAGAAAAAAAAATAAACTTGAAAAATTTTTTCTATATAAATACAATATACTTAACTCCTAACTTAATTTCGCGACGCGTGACGCGAGGATTGACTTTAAACAGGAAGAAATTCGATAAGAAATATATAAATCCTTGCCAGTAAGACTAAATATTCCTCTTTATATGAGAATTGTAAAGCGTGACGCGTGACGGGAGAAACAAATTCTCATTTTTCGTTGTGACCGGCCCGTTCATGACTGTTAGGGACTGTAAGAAAATAACTCTGGCAAATTATGGTTTTTCTCCTCGTGTCACGCGTTACGCGTTACGCGTCACGATTGTAAATATGATAAGGTTATTTTTTTACAATCCCTTAGTAGAAATTTCTCCTGACTGTCTCCGGCCAATTGTTTATAACAGGAGTTACGCACAAAATACAGGAAAACCAGGTCATTGCGAGCGAAGCGAAGCAATCCCATTATTACAGCAAAAACTGGTGGGATTGCTTCGTCGCCACGCTCCTCGCAATGACAAAATGCGTAACTCCTGTTTATAAATTTCTAATTATTTTTTTGCAATTTTTATGCCAAAAAAAATCATCTCCTGAAATTTTAGAGACTACTGATACACCGTAAAATATTCATTATACAAGGATTAATGGTGTTAAGAGTAACTAACCCCAGCTTAAGTATTAAATAAGGCAGAAGTTTAAACGACCCCTGTTCAGGGATTATTATAAAAATTCATACCACTGTAACTCATCACGCATTACGACTTTATATATTCAAGCAAATACTCTTCTGCTTTCTTCAATTGGGTATCTTCTTTTTCACCGATTTTGCTGGAATCCATTTCCACTTTAATATCAGGTTCCAGGCCTTTTTTATCTATATTTTTTCTATTCGGTGTCATATAGTAAGCAGTAGTAATTTTTATGGCTCCTCCGCCTCTGTCCAGTTCATATATGGTCTGAACCTTACCTTTTCCGAAGGTTTTTACACCTATAATGACAGCCCTTTTAGAATCCTGAAGTGCCCCTGCTGTTATCTCCGAAGCACTGGCACTGGATTCATTAACCAGAACAGCGAGAGGTACAGATTTATGTAAAGATCCGTATGTATTATAAGTATTTTCCTCTCTTCTGCTCTTTATATAAACAACTACGGAATTGGGAGGCATAAATTTACTGCAAACATCCAGAGCTGCAACGACATAGCCTCCTCCGTTATTTCTCAAATCCAGTATATATCCTTTTGCACCGGACTTTTCCAGTCCTTTAAGTGTTTCTTCCAGTTCTTTATTGGTATCTTCTCCGAAAACGCTTAATTTTATATAACCTATTTTATCCTCTGTCATAGTACTTTCCACACTGCTCACATGGATTTTATCTCTTACAATCTCAATATCCAGAATGGCATCCAGATTTTTCCTTTTTATAAAGAGATGAACGACAGAACCTCTGGGGCCTCTGAGCAGATCTATAGCCTCATCAATGGAAAGTCCCTTTGTGGATATACTGTCAATCTTAACAACTATATCCCCTTTTTTAATACCTGCTCTTTCGGCAGGGGTATTTTTCATGGGTTCAACGATTGTGAGCTGATTTTCATTGTTTTTATCGACTTCAATAAGAACTCCTATACCATAAAAATTTCCGCCCTTGAGAGAAGAATTAAATCTTTCGTATTCATCTTCATCAAAATAAATGGTATAAGGGTCATTCAGGCTTTCAATAAGTCCGTTTATAGCAGACCGTATAATATTATCTCTCCCTGTCTTTTCTCCGTAAAGATCCAGAATCTGAGCAAGATTTTTACGATAAATACATATCTGAACATCAACATTCTCATTTTGAGGCAGTTCAAGAAGTTTAGACGCTTCGGCAGGAAGGATCTTCTTGATTTCTTTCATAGAAGCGGTCATCATGGATTTGACATCTATATCAGATACAAATTCTTTCTTTACCAGATAAAATATCTCATCTATAGAAGAAAGGGATAATTTTGCACTTTTTTTCTGTTCCTTCTGTTCCTGTGATGATGATATATCAAATCTTACCACTGAAAAGAGGAATAAAAAAGTAATAGCCAATATGAATAAACTTTTTTTCACAAGCACTTCACAAAACTCCTCCCATAAAACTGGTCGGCTGTTATATTATAATTTATTTTTCAAGAAGGTTCAAGTACTATAATTCCTGTAACGCGCAAGTCGTAACGCTTGACGGGAGAAGGCATTCACCTGTTTTTCCCTGAAATTTTTCCATGCGATAAATTCTTGAAATGTGATGAAATAACGACTGTTACAGGGATGGCAAGTTCTTTTTTTTTCATTATAAAATAAAGTTTTTTATTTATTTCATCCCAGTTATATCTGGAGGATATGTGATACAGGATCAGGCTTTTCACCTGTGCCTCCTGTGCCACATTAATTGCCTCTTCAAGGGTTGAATGAATATCATATTTTCTTTCTTCTTCATCAAGAAAGCTTGCCTCATGCATAAGCACTTCCGCACCTCTCACAGCATCAGGGCATACGGGCATGGAATCTCCTATATAGCTTAAAACAATATATTCGTAATTTTCGGTAATATAAGATTTCCCGTGTTCTTTAACAAGCTGAACGATTG
Organism: Vulcanimicrobiota bacterium; assembly: GCA_040217695.1. Classification (GTDB taxonomy): domain Bacteria; phylum Vulcanimicrobiota; class SpSt-956; order SpSt-956; family JAKJGF01; genus CALARM01. The sequence goes on from JBEHWO010000165.1 coordinate 3,268, forward strand.
ATGACTGAGGAAGTTCAAGAAATTCCTTTTTCAGCCTTGTTCTGTTTTCTACAAGATTATAGCCGAGTGTAAGATGTCCTCTTGCATGATCGGTAGCGAAACATTTTATAAATCTATTTTTAGTTTCACAATCAAGAGGTATTTTATCTTCTTTTTCAAGGGGATGCCATGTAAGGTCATAAGTAAGATTATAGCAGCACTTCCTTATATACTCCTTCTGAAGTTCGATAAAATTATCATTTTTCGGATAATAAACTGCCATAGGCTTCGTCTTATCACCCATGGCAGAATTTCTTGTAAGAACAATACCTGCGAGCCCTCCTATATGATCATAGTGGCCATGGCTTAAAAATACATTTTTTATGCCAAAAATCTTATTACCCAGGGTAGTGCTGACACCCTCCCCCGCATCAAAGAGAAACCTCTCTGCTTTGTAATAAAACCAGGTAGAATACATGGCTTTAGAATAGCCGGTCAAGTTATCTATAACATCATTGGCAAGACTCATTTTCAGTTACCAGTGATCAGTTACCAGTGACCAGTTACCAGTTATCAGTGACCAGTTATCATACGATGTACCGATTACTGTTCACTGCTCACCTTTCACTTTTCACTGTTCACTTTTCACCGATTAACTTTTCACCATCTTTCTGTGCCAGTTCCAGGCAGTTTCCATTATGCTGTAAATATCTTCAAAAGCCGGCTTCCAGCCGAGTTCTTTCTTTGCCCTATCCGAACTGGCTATCAGCACTGGCGGGTCTCCCGGTCTTCTTTGAATTTCTTCACATGGAATTTCTTTACCTGTTACTTTTCTTGCAACTTCTATTATTTCCTTCACAGAATTACCTTTTCCTGTTCCGAGATTATAAACGGAGCTGTCTCCGCCTCCGGATAATTTCTTCAAAGCAAGGACATGAGCCTCTGCGAGGTCAAGGATATGTATATAATCCCTTACACATGTGCCGTCCTGTGTTTCATAATCATTTCCGTATATTTTAATATTTTCTCTTACGCCTGCTGCAGCATCAAGAACAAGCGGTATAAGATGTGTTTCAGGCGAATGATTTTCCCCTATTCTACCTTTCGGGTCTGCTCCTGCGGCATTGAAATATCTCAGAGATATATATTTCAATCCGTAAGCTCTGGCATAATCCCTGAGAATATGTTCGAAAACAAGTTTCGTATAACCGTATGTATTTATAGGTTCATTGGGATGTTCTTCCGTTATGGGAATATGACGGGGATTACCGTAGGTAGCGGCACTGGATGAAAAAATAATCGGTTTCACATTGCATTCTACCATAGCTTTTACAAGATTAAGTCCGTTTACCACATTTTCATAATAATATTTCTGAGGGTTTTCCATAGATTCTCCTACATAGCATTTTGCCGCGAAGTGTACAACGCCATCTATGGAATATCGTGACATGGTATCTTTGAGACAATCAATATCGGCAAGTTCTCCTTTTACGAACTCTCCTCCCAGCACTGCTTCCCTGTGACCTTCCGAAAGATTATCATAGGTAATGGTATTATATCCTTTATCCAGTAATAAACTGACCGTATGGGAGCCTATATATCCCGCTCCTCCTGTTACAAGTATATTTTTCAAACATATTTCTCCTCTCTGTGTAAATCGTGACGCGTGACGCGTAAAAACCTTTTCCGTTTATGATTAACTACAATCACTTTCATTACGCATTACGCATTACGTATTATGCATTACGCATTACGCATTACGTCTCATTAAAATACTTCTCCTCCATTGGCAATGGAGAACTCCTGTAAAGATTGTAGTTTCACTTCTCTTCCCGAATTTTTTATCGTATTTATATATTCTCGGGAAAAATTTTTCCTCAGATAATTTGAATAGTTATTTATAAAATCAAAGACAGAAAGTTTTATAGAATCAGCTATTGAAGATATTTCTTCCCAGACAAATTCGGAGCATACTACAGGAGTAAATAATTCTTCATAATTCTTCCTGAACCTCTCTGTTTGATTTATATCAGATTTACTGTATGAATAATTGCTTATTATGGAATAATCTTCATTGATTTCCATTTTATATTCTTCCTGTTTTTCCCAGAGTTTTGTGCCTGGATGAACTCCCAGGCGAAACATACTTATATTGTTCGTATAACGAAAAACCTCTTCAAAGGTTTTCTTAAAAAACTGCATGTTATCTCCCGGAAGGCCGTAAATCAGATCAATTGTAAAAGGTCTCTTCATCAGGCCCAGTTTGAGAAATTCCTCTTTTTTTATAATTCTCCTGTTTATATTCTTTAAAGCCACAGGGTTCAAACTCTGTATGCCTATTTCCGAATATATGCCTGCAGACTTATTTAAAAGTTCTATAAATTCTTCATCCATAAAATGAATGGATTGAAACATTGTTATAAGAGTACCTTTATTACGGCTGTTTATAAACTTTATAATCTCGAGAGACCTTTTCTTATCAAAATTAACGGCAGAATCTACAAACATAGAAATACTGGTCATATTTGTCAGCAGATAATCTATTTCTTTTTTAACCCTTTCGAGAGAAAAAAACCGGAGTTTTGTCATACCCCAGTGGCAGTAATCACATGCAAAGACACATCCTCTCGTAGTTTCAACCGGGTAAACATATCCTTTTTTTATCTTATATAAACCTGTAAGATACGGAGACGGTATAATATCAAGTTCATTACGTATTTCTTTCGGAGGATTTGATATAACAGATCCGTCTTTTCTGAATATAATCCCTGCTATATCCTCCAGGTTTCCGCCGGGACAGACAGAATATTTTACAAGATCGGCAAAAACCTCTTCTCCTTCTCCCCTGACCAGTATATCAATAAAAGGATGTCCGGCAAGTAATTCTTCAGGCTTATACATAACCTGAGGGCCGCCGAATATTATTTTTATATCAGGGAATCGTTCTTTTATCATGGAAGACAGGGACATGATACGCTTCATATTCCATATATAACAGCCGAAGCCGGCAATTTTCACATCTCTGTCTCTTATAAAATCCATTATTTCTTTATTCTGCATTTCCTGTTCCGGAAGTGATACGGAACAGTTAAAACATTTTACGGAAATATTTACCGGCAAATTATCTTTCGATACATATGCTTTCAGACAGTAAAGACCATAAGCGGCATATTCAAGATATATGTTTTCCGCAGAAAAGGTTACAAGTAAAATTTCCATAAATCGAAAATCCTCAGATATTTATATGAGAATCGTGACACGTAACGCGTGACGCGTGACGTGTTACGACAAATAAGATTCTGGTTACTAAATTATCACCTGGTGCTGCCAGCGGTAAATACGACACAGGATATTCTGTAATCCTGTCTCTTCGCGTGACGCGTCACGACTATAACCAGTGGAATATATACCGCTATAAGCACTTAGATAGTGCCGGTAGTAAATCAGATAACAGTTTATTATTCGCAGCTATTATGGAAGATCCTTTTTTTACCTTACGGCCATAAAAATCTGTTACACTTCCCCCTCCTTCTTCCACCATAAGAATACCTGCTGCAACATCCCAGTAATTGAATGATTCCTGCCAGAATCCATCATATTTCCCGGAAGCAATATAAGCAAGGGACATGGCAACAGAGCCTGACACACGGACGACTCTTGATATTTCATATATTTTATTAAACAGTTCCATAGATTTCTGAAATTTCTTACCTCTGTAATAGTAATCACCTGTAGAAAGAACTGCTTTTGCCATATCATCCTGCAATGAAACCTTTACAGGTTCACCGTTAAGAAAGACACCTTTCCCCCTGACACCGTAAAAGAATTCGTCTGTTACAGGATTATAAATTCCGGAGTGAGTAAGAATACCATCTTCTTCCAGGGCAACGGATACGGCAAAAAAAGGAATTCTGGAGGCGAAATTTGTAGTTCCGTCAAGAGGATCTATAATCCATTTTTTACTATTATGTTTAATATTCTCTCCCGATTCCTCTGCAACTATATCACTTTCAGGGAAAAATTTTTTTATAGTGCTTATTATATAATTCTCCGATTCTATATCGGCGTGAGTGACAAACCCTGCATCAGTTTTTTCCTTTTGATTTAAATCTTTCCCGAAATATTTCAATAATATCTCTCCCGATGTCTTACATAAATCAGAAATAAAATTTTCCATAAATACACATCCTTGATAATTATCGCTCCACGGGAACTAAAACATACAACAGAGAAGCTCTGAAACTGTGATAATTATTCAACATACATAAAAAATCACCTTTTTACTCAGCAAGCATAAATAATACATATATGCTCTCGTGACGGGAGAAAAACTTTTATTACATGCTTATGCTCAGGTCAGTAAAACGGGTAATTTGAATAACAGGTAGATACTATCTGTCTGCACGGTATTCATCCGAAAAAAATCTGAACCGGAACGTTTACAACAAGCGTGAATCCTGCTACTTTGAATTATAAGTCAATCGTAAAAATTATTTATAAAAATTTTACCACCGGCACCATTTGTCGCCACCATACTGTTAAGATAGGTAGGGGAGGAAAATAAAAACATAGAGGAAAAAATATTTTTTTATGGAATTTTTTAAAGCGTAGAAAAAGTAAAATAATTTATAAATAGTAAGCAAAATTTATATATACTGAGCACCTGAAAGGAGTAAACCATGCAGACAGATCAGCTTCACAGAATAATTTTCATAAATGATCTCATAAAAGACGGTAAATATCCTTCATGTTCATATCTGGCAGGGAAACTACAGGTAAACCAGAGGACCATAGAGAGGGATATAGAGACAATGAAAAAGGAATTCAAGGCTCCCATAAAATACTGCCGGATGAATAAAGGCTATTATTATACGTCAGAAAGATATTTTCTGCCTTCCATGATGTTATCAGAAGGAGAAATTTTCGGTTTGCTCCTTGCGCAAAAACTTCTTTCCCAGTATGAAAACACTCCCTATGAAGAAAGACTCCGTTCTGCCTTTACGAAACTCCAGAAATATCTTCCCGATAAGTTCGAAATGGAAACAGGGTCTTTTCGGAAAAGCTGTTCTTTCGACCTGGGATTTGTAAGGAAAATCAGGATGGATCTGTTTGAAGATCTTATATGTGCAATAAGAGAGAAAAAGCAGTTAAAAATATATTATTACACTATTTCACGAAATGAGAAAAGCTGGAGAGTAATAGATCCGTATCATATGAAAAATTACAGGGGTGAATGGTATCTAGCCGCATACTGCCACAACAGAAATAAGGTTATTTATTTTTCTCCCGGAAGAATCCATGAGCATGAAACAACAGGAGAAACCTTTAAAGTAAAAGAAGATTTCATACCGGAAGAATTCTGGGCCACATCTTTCGGCATATATAAAGATAAAGAAGGGAAAATTCATGATGTTGTTATAAGAATAGACGAATATCAGAGCAGATGGATAAGAGAATTTGATTTTACGGATGACAGAAGAATAACAGAAGTAAAAAACCATGAAGACGGTTCCATGACGCTCAAACTTCAGGCAGAAGGGCTGGAGGAAATACAGAGATGGGTCATGCAGTATGGCAGCCATATGGAGGTTCTTGAGCCGGAGGGACTGAGGGAAAAGATTAAGAAAGAAGTGGAAGGTATGAGGAAGAGTTACGGGGTTTAATAGTAAATCTTGTTTTTTTATACAACGGGAGTAAAATAGATATAAGAGGAAAAGAATTAAGTCAATGACCCCACCCACAAGGGGATGGGGCTTGCGGTGCAAACCGTAAGTTCTCACATTGATTAGAGGTTTAAGGAATAATATTCTTTATGCAGCAGTTATTCAGGAGAGATACATACACACCTGCGGATATCTCTCAAGTCCAGTCAGCTCTGTGGTTTTAAGTTAAACAGTCCTGTGGGGTATGGACAGTGCTTAAAGCTTAAAAACCCTGAATAACACCTCGATGGGAGCCAACCGGTTTTAAAAGGTTCCGGAATAGAACTTGAGAGTATCTATTGGAAAAATCTTTTAGTAAGGAGTAATCAATTTGTATAGCTTTGTTTATGTATTAAATCAAAGAGGAAAAGCTCTAATGCCATGTTCACCTGCTAAAGGGAAAAAACTCTTAAGAGAAGGCAAAGCAAAAGTAGTAAGGAGAACTCCCTTTACAATTCAACTTACTATTGCAACAGGAGAGACAAAACAGAATGTTACTCTGGGAATAGATAGCGGGTATCTTCATATTGGATTATCAGCAATCACAGAGAAAAAAGAATTATTTTCAGGCTCTGTTACATTAAGGAAAGATATAGTTAAATTGAATTCAGAAAGAAGGAGTTATAGAAAATGTAGAAGAAGCAGAAAAACCTGGTACAGACCGGTAAGGTTTCTAAACAGAAATAAAGAAGAAGGGTGGTTAGCTCCTTCATTAGAACACAAAGAGAAGAGCCATAAAAGAATTATAGAACAACTTGAACAGATATTACCTGTTAATGATATAGTCATAGAAGTAGCAAATTTTGATATACAAAAAATTAAGAACCCTGAAATAGAAGGGGTAGAATATCAAAATGGAGAACAGAAAGGTTTCTGGAATGAAAGAGAGTATGTCTTATATAGAGACGGCCATACCTGCCAGCATTGCAGGGGAAAATCTAAAGATAAGATACTTGAAACTCATCATTTAGAAAGCAGACAAACAGGAGGGAATAGACCTGATAATTTAATAACTCTCTGTAAAACCTGTCACAGTAAGGTATCAGCCGGAAAAATTACTCTCACAGTTAAACCCTCTAAAGGTTACAGAGAGGCAGGATTTATGACGACCATAAGATGGAAATTACTCTCCTCTCTAAAAGAAAGAGAAAGGAAACTTTCATATACTTATGGTTATATTACAAAAAAGAAGAGAATAGAACTGGCACTTCCAAAATCACATATTAATGATGCTTTTGTTATAGCAGGAGGAAAAGAACAGAGTAGAAGTAAGTCTTATTCTATAATACAACACAGGAGACATAACAGGTCATTACAAACAAACAGGTCAGGTTTTAAACCTTCTATTAGAAAGAGAAAATATCCTTACCAGCCTGGAGACAGAGTAAGACTGACAGGTAAAATCTGGGCTATTAAAGGTGTTTTTAATTATGGAAACTGGGTTAGATTAAAAAACAGAACCGGAACGATTAGAAATGTAGCAACGAAGAAAATACAACTGATTAAATATGGTGGAGGATTTTCTTTTGAATATTAAATCTACTAAACATTGTAAATACAATATTAATTACCATATTGTATGGTGTTCTAAATATAGACATAAGGTTTTAGAGGGGCAATTAGCAGACTTCCTTAAAGAACTTATTGAAACTATTTGTAATAATTATGAATATGAATTACTCAATATAGAGATAATGCCCGAGCACATCCATTTATTTATATCAGTACCACCTTATATAGCACCAACAGATATTGTAAAAACTATTAAGAGTATTACTGCTATAGAGCTATTTAAAAATTATTCTGACTTAAAGACTAACAAATTTTGGGGTTCTGGTCTGTGGAGCAAGGGCTATTATGTTGGAACTGCAGGTAATGTAACTGCTGATACGATACAGAGGTATATTGATGAGCAAAAAAACAATCTGTGAACAGAGGCGTGCCATTCATCCTCGCCCACAAGGGGACGAGGTTTTCTGGCACGATTCTATAAAATTTCCTCTCGTATAGAACTTTTAAAGGTCTGGGGAAAGAACTTCATATATCTTTTAAATAAGCAGTTTAATTATTTTAAAGAAGGTGAAATATATGGAAAAAATAGTTGATTATCATCAAACTTTGATAGATGAACTCAGAGAATTGCCGGAAGAGTCTCTACCTAATTTACTGCAAATTATCAGGTTATTTAAGGAAAGTGTTTTGTTGCAGACTAGAAAGTACAGTTTATCATTGTATGATGAGTTTTCGCAATGGGATCAACTCAGTGACGAAGCATTTATAGAGTTTGAGAAAGGACTGTAAAAATGGATATAGGAGATATATATACTATTGAAATGCCACCCAGTAATGGTCATGAACAGGCAGGCAATAGACCTGCTATCATTTTACAGAATTCTCAATTAAAAGATAAGTTACCAACTGTAATTATAGTTCCCCTGACCTCTCAGTTAACGGCACAAACTTTTCCAGGCACCTTTGTAATTTATCCTGATTCTGAAAATGGTTTATCCATGAATTCTGTTGCACTAATTTTTCAGATACGCTCTATTGATAAAAAAAGATTAAAACGCAGAATAGGACGTTTAAATAGTTTTCACTTAACCCGGATATATAATAATTTAAAAACATTGATTAATTATCCATAATGTTTCATTTTTTAGCCATTAGCCTCTGGCAAAAAAGCTAATAGATAATAACTAACAGATGGTAACTATATGAACTGGGTCTACAGTAAAATTCATAAAAAACCACTCCTTGTAATGGAAGAAAAAACTCTATGGGGTGAAAAAATCCTTTATGCCATAGCACCTGATGAAAAAAAGGTTGTCTCTTTACCTGCAGAAAAATCTATTCCCATAGGCGAAAAAGAAGTAAAATCAAAAGAACATTTTATCTATATATCCTGCGCTTCCAGAATAGCAGAAGCCCTTGAGTCTCATCTCCTTGTTTCCCCTCTCGGAAGCAATCTTATTCCACTTCCCCATCAATTGAATGCCCTTTCAGAAGCTATGTCAGGCGATACAGTTCGTTTTTTGCTGGCAGATGAAGTGGGACTCGGAAAAACCATTGAAGCAGGAATGATTTTTAAAGAACTTAAAATAAGAAACCTTGTTAAAAGAGTACTTATAGCAGCACCAAAAGGACTCATACTTCAATGGATAGCGGAAATGAAAAAACATTTTGCAGAAACCTTTCATCTCATTATCCCCGGCAGAAGTGATATGGAAAACCTTTATAAAGTCTATACAGATAGAGGAGAAGAAACTGAAAGGCTTAATTACTGGAAAGCTTTTGACCAGGCAGTCTGTTCTATAGATTCAGTTAAACCTCTGGAAAAAAGAAAAGGCTGGAGTGATGAAGAGATAGAAAGATATAACAGAGAAAGATTTGATAATCTTCTTCTTGCAGGATGGGATCTCATCATAATAGATGAAGCCCACAGAGTGGCAGGTTCATCTCAGAGTGTGGCAAGACATATTCTTGGAAGATCTCTTTCCCACTGCGCTCCCTATATACTTTTACTTTCTGCCACTCCCCATTCGGGGAAAAGTGATTCCTTTCGGAGACTTATGTCCCTTTTAGACGAAGAAACTTTCTCTGATGAAGAATCCCTTACAAAAGAAAAAGTTTCTTCCTTTGTTATAAGGACAGAAAAGAGAAATGCCATAGATTTCAGGGGAGAGAAATTATTTAAACCACGCCATACTTCACTCCATTTCATAGAGTGGAAAGAGAATGATCCTGCAAAAAAACTCTATGAAGCTGTTACCTGTTATGTAAGGAACGGATATAACAGAGCTATAAGGGAAAAAAATACTGCTGCAGGATTTCTTATGGTTTTACTTCAGAGGCTTGTTGCAAGCTCTACGGAAGCCATAAAGACCACCCTGGAAAAAAGGCTTAATGCTCTTTCATCAGAGGGAAACCTGCCGGAAGAACTTGAAGAATCTCTTGAAGAAGATATCGACTTTGATGAAATTTCAGATGCTTTCAGGATAAAAATGGAAAGTGAAATAGAAGAAGTAAAAAATCTTCTCTGTCTTGCAGAAAAGTGCAGTAATGCCGGTTATGATGCAAAAACAGAAGCTCTCCTTGACCTTATATATGGCCTTACATCTGAAGAAGGAGAGCTTAATTTAAAATTCCTTATATTTACTGAATTTGTGGCCACACAGAAAATGCTTCAGAAATACCTTTCAGAGAGAGGATTTTCTGTTGCAATTCTGAACGGCAGTCTTGGACTTATGGAAAGAACAGATGTTCAGAGAGATTTCGCAGAAAAAGCAAGAGTCCTTATCTCTACAGATGCGGGAGGAGAAGGTATAAATCTGCAGTTCTGCCATATTGTCATAAATTATGACATACCATGGGCTCCGGCAAAACTTGAGCAGAGAATAGGAAGAGTTGATAGAATAGGGCAGAGCCACAGAGTAAAGGCAATAAATTTCTTTTTTAAAGATACCGTAGAAAGCAGAGTCTATGAAGTACTTCAGG
>JBEHWO010000166.1:0-13430 GCA_040217695.1 Vulcanimicrobiota bacterium
GAGTTGGTAGTCCGGGTATTCTCAATAAAATCTAAAACTTCCGGGAGGAAATAATTTTGGAACATGAAGTCAGCAATATTATTTTAAGAGTGGGTCATTCCCAGATAGATGTATCGATTGAAGCTATGACCTTTCTTATTATGATATTTCTCGTATTATGTGCTTTTTTTATTGCGAGTAAACTTGAAAAATTTCCAAAATCAAAAATACAGAATATTTTCGAAATTATCGTAGAATTCCTGAATAATCTTGCCACTGACATGATAGGTCCAAAAGGTAAAGAATATGTTCCTCTTGTGGGAACAATATTTCTTTTCGTTCTTTTTTCCAACTGGCTGGGAGTCATACCGGGAGGTATACTTAAATTATTCTGGATGTTCGGTATTCCTTCTATAGAAAAAGAATTTACTGTGTTTGGTGTTGACTGTGTTTTCGAAGAAAAGTCAGGTCTTATATTTCAGCCTCCGACAGGTAATTTAAATACCCCTCTTGCTCTGGCAATATCAGCAGTAGTTTATTATAATTACTGTGGTATCAGGGCTTTAGGGGTAAAGAAATATTTATTTCATTATCTCGGCCCTGTCCCGGAGGTCGTTAAAACACTTGTTAATCCATTGAGCGCAGGAAATATTGTGCTTCTTGTAATTCTTGCTCCCGCTCTTACAGCACTCTTTTTATTTTTGAATATACTGGAACATTTTATAAGAATTTTTTCTCTTACAGTCAGATTGTTCTGTAATATTATGGGAGAACATTCTATACTGGCGGCTTTAATAGCTGTTGTTACAGAACTCCTGGCAGCAAAAGGTTCTATTATGTCTCTTGTTATTGTGAGTCCGTTACCTTTAATAGTCATGGGAATAGGATTATTAACTGGAGCAATCCAGGCTTTAATATTTTCTATATTAACTTTTTCTTATATTGCAGCTATGGCAGGTGAACACCACTGAGGAGGTGAATTTTTTAGCTTATACCAGTGATGGTAGTTTAAACTGCCGGTAAAGATTTATATGGGGAATCGTAACGCGTAACGCGTAATGCGTGACGCGAGGAGAGGTTCTCATTACTGGTTATGACTGTAAAGTCATGTCAGAAAATTTTAAGGAGGAATTCTTATGGAACAGGGATTATCTACAATTATAGCAGCAGCTCTTATATCGGGAGGTCTTGCCATTGCATTGAGTGCAATGTTTGCTGCTCTCGGACAGGCAAGAGCTATTGCAGCAGGTCTGGAGGCAATAGGACGTAATCCTGAAGCTCAGTCCAAAATACAGCTTACAATGATTATAGGTCTGGCTTTTATTGAATCCCTTGCTCTTTATGCACTTTTTATTTCTATGAAGCTTGTTTCTTTTATAGAGCCTGTTATGAAAATGCTTGGAAAGTAATATTATAAAAACAGGTTAGGAGTTGGAATTATGGAGAGTGGTAATGCTCCTGATTTAACCTTACTGGTTCAGATAATTAATTTCTTTATTCTTTTTGGTCTTCTCAGGTGGAAATTATTTCGGCCTTTAATGCAAATTTTACAGGACAGACAGGATAAAATAAAGTCTGATCTTGATAAGGCAGAGGAGGCCAGAGAAGAAGCCCTTAAACTTAAAAAAGATTATGAAGATAAACTGAAGGAATCTTTGAAAGAAGCCCAGACCATAGTTAATCAGGCTGTACAGAAGGGTGAAAAGATGAAAACTGACCTTATGGAAAAGGGTAGAGAAGAAGTTGTAAAGATGAAACAGGAAGGGCAAAATCAGATAAATCTTGAAAAAGAAAAGGCCATAGGAGAACTCCGTAAGGATGTATCCGGCCTTGCAGTAAACATTGCTTCCAGGTTAATTAAAAAGAATATAGATGAAGCATCTAACAGAGAGCTGATAAATGAATTTATTGGAGAACTTAAATCATGAGCGATCGACTCATTGCCAGGCGATATGCAGGGGCATTCTATTCAGTCTGTCTTGAGCAGAATTTAATAAATCAGGCGGAACAGGAATTAATTTATTTTACAGATACATTGAATGTCAATGAAGATTTAAAGAAAATACTTGTTTCTCCCCGTATAACTTCTGTTAAAAAAAAGGAAATTCTCTATAAAATATTCGGGACCGCTATGTCAGAGGTTACCTTTGACTTTATTTCTTTGATGGTTGACAAGAAGAGAGAAAATCTTTTTTTCTGTATATCGGAAATTTTTTCCCTGGTTATTCTGGAAAACAGCAATATTGTAATTGCTTATGTTACAACAGCTCTCCCGCTCGGTATTCAGGAACAGAACGAACTGCAGACAGTTCTTTCTGCCAGAACCGGTAAAATTATTAAGCTTGATATTAATATTGATCCTTCTATAATAGGCGGTTTAAAAGTCAGGATTGAAGATAAGATTTATGATGGCAGTGTAACCGGCCATTTAAAGAGAATAGAAGAAGAAATGTCCGGTACATAATTTGAAAGTATAGGAAATTTCATTTTTGACCAGGATTTATAGGATTTATGGCGTAAAATAACGCTTTAGATGAAAATTATGTAGAAGCAGCTTATCTAAATAATTTATGTGGGATTTCGGAAAGAAGGTGTTTTTAGTTTGAGTATAAGGCCTGAAGAAATTACGGCAATTTTGAAGGCACAGATTGCCAGTTACCAGACTGACATGGAAGAGGTAGATGTAGGCACTGTTATTCAGGTAGGAGATAATATTGCCCGTATCCACGGGCTTACAGCAGTTCAATCAGGAGAAATGCTGGAGTTTCCGGGCAATATCTATGGTATTGCCCTTAACCTTGAAGAAGATAATGTAGGTTGTGTCATACTCAGTGATACAAAAGAAATACAGGAAGGCGATATAGTAAAGAGAACCGGTAAAATTATACAGGTTCCCGTAGGAGACGCACTTAAAGGCAGGGTGGTAAATCCCCTGGGACAGCCTCTCGATGGCAAAGGTCCTGTATATACGGAGAAGTTCAGAACCATAGAATATGTAGCTCCAAAGGTTATAGAACGCCAGCCTGTAAAACAGCCGCTTCAGACAGGCCTGAAGGTAATAGATGCCCTTGTACCTATAGGAAGGGGACAGAGGGAACTTATAATAGGTGACCGTCAGACAGGTAAAACTGCTATTGCTATTGATACTATTATAAATCAAAAAACGGAAAATGTTATATGCATATATGTTGCAATAGGACAGAAGACCTCTACTGTCGCCCAGGTTATAGATGTTCTTACACAGCATGGAGCAATGGATTATACAATAGTAGTAGTGGCAAATGCAAAGGATCCTGCTTCTTTACTATATATTGCGCCTTTTTCCGGCTGTGCTATAGGAGAGGAATTCAGAGATAACGGTAAAGATGTACTTATCATCTATGATGATCTTACTAAACATGCCCAGGCCTATAGAGAAATATCACTCCTTCTCAGAAGACCTCCGGGAAGAGAAGCCTACCCGGGAGATGTATTTTTCCTTCATTCCAGACTCCTTGAAAGGAGCTCAAAGCTCAGTGATGAAAGGGGAGGAGGCTCTCTTACAGCTTTACCTATCAATGAGACACAGGTAGGTGACGTATCTGCCTATATTCCTACAAATCTTATTTCAATTACAGACGGACAGATCATTCTTTCTACAGATATGTTCTATCAGGGCATACGTCCTGCCATGGATGCCGGTCTTTCCGTATCAAGAGTGGGTGGCTCTGCCCAGATAAAAGCCATGAAAAAGGTTGCAGGACCTCTGAGGCTTGAACTTGCACAGTACAGAGAACTGGCTGCTTTCTCAAAATTCAGTTCAGACCTTGATAAAGCCACACAGGCACAGCTTACGAGAGGAGAGCGTATTCTGGAATCCCTCAAACAGAGACAGTTTCAGCCCATACCTGTAGAAAAACAGGTAGCTATAATATATGCTGCTGCCCAGGGCTATTTAGATGATATTCGCCTTACAGATGTGGAACGTTTTGAAAAAGAATACCTTACTTATATGGAAGAAAAGCACAGGGGGCTTCTGAGTAATATAAAAGAAACAGGAGATTTCCCTGAAGAACTGGCCCAGGAATTTGATAAAGTCCTGGAAGAATTTAAAAAGATTTTTGTAAAAACCGAGGAATAAGAGTCGTAATGCGTAATGCTTAATGCGTAACGCGAAGATAGCCCGGTAATGGCCAGAAGATTTTTTTTAAAGAGTGTGTAAAATATGCCTAAAGCGAGAGAAGTAAAAAAGAGAATAAAAGGTGTTGAAAATATCCAGGAAATAACAAGGGCCATGAAGCTTGTTGCCGCAGCAAGGATAAAAAAAGCAGAAAATGCCGTACATGCCTGCAGACCTTATGCTGAAAAATTAAGATCTATGATGGTTAAGGTATTTAATAGGCTTGATGAGAATTTTTCCAATAAATTGATGATAGAAAGAGATGTAAAGAAAATTGCCATTGTGCCTGTAACAGGTGATAAAGGCCTGTGCGGTGCTTTTAATAATAACATTTTCAGGCTTACAGAGACAGTTATGGCGACTTATACTGATAAAGAATTTGTATTTATTCCCATAGGTAATAAAGCCCATAAATTTTATGCAAAAAAAAATGTTCACATACCTTTTTCTTATCCTCATCTGGCAGAGCTTAATTATTCCGGTTGTAGAGCAATCGGTGAAATTCTGACAGATATGTTTTTAGCAGGAGATTTTGATGAGCTTTATTTTATATATGGTAAATATGTTTCTACAATGAAACAGGAAAATACTCTCTTCAAACTTTTACCTGTTTCATTTACGGAAGAACATGTTGCAGATAAGGGTGATTTTCTTCTCGAACCATCTCCGGCCGGATTACTTGATTATATTATTCCCAAATATATATATGTTCAGATTTATCAGATTATTTTAGAATCTATTGCCTCGGAATTCGGTGCCAGACTTATGGCTATGACAAATGCAACAGATAATGCAGATGAGCTTATAAGGGCTCTTACGTTGAAGTTCTACAGAGCCCGCCAGGAAGCTATTACGACAGAAATAATAGAGGTTACCAGCGGTTCCGAGTCTATCAAACTGTGACAGGGATTTATATGAGAATCGTGACGCGTAACGCGTGACGGGATGGGACAAAATCACAGATTATCTGGTGTCGTATTTATCGCTGGAACCAATAATTACCGAAACAGGTAAAATAGTTCCCAAAAAGTTTCTAATCTGTCATTCCCGCGAAAGCGGGAATCCAGAGAAAAGACTTATGGATCCCCGCGAAAGCGGGGATGACAACAGTTACTAATATTGGACACCAATTTATTTGGAGCGGTACTAAGCATAACTCGCCCTGGAGGGCGTAACCTTCATATTTTATATGTTAGAAGAAAATATATCTTCAGAGGAAATATCGTTACCTCACGTTACGCGTCACGCGTCACGCGTAACGATAGTTAGGAGTGTTAATTATGAATACAGGAAAAATAGTTCAGATTATCGGCCCTGTCATAGATGCTGAATTTCCAGGGGGACAACTTCCGAAAATATATGATGCATTAAAGGTTATATATCCTCCTGATTTTATGAAAACACGAGAAGGGAACCATCTGGTTATAGAGGTTCAAAGTGATCTCGGAAACAGCCAGGTTCGATGTCTTGCTATGGGGTCTACCGATGGACTCACAAGAGGCATGGAAGTCATTGATACAGGTAATCCCATAATGGTACCTGTAGGTAAGGAAACTCTTGGTAGAATGTTCAATGTACTGGGAGAACCTATTGACGGGAAAGGACCTGTCGATCTTTCTGTTTTAAGATATCCCATACATCGTCCTGCCCCTAGTCTTGAAGAACAGGATGCATCTGTTAAAATGTTTGAAACAGGCATAAAGGTCATAGACCTTGTTGCACCCTATTCCCGCGGCGGTAAAACAGGACTGTTCGGCGGTGCAGGAGTCGGTAAAACAGTACTTATTCAGGAATTGATAAGTAATGTGGCAACAAAACATGGAGGTTTTTCTGTTTTTGCAGGTGTAGGGGAGAGAACAAGAGAAGGTAATGATCTCTGGCTGGAAATGAATCAATCGGGAGTTATCAATAAGACAGCTCTTGTTTTCGGGCAGATGGACGAACCTCCGGGAGTAAGATTGAGAATAGGACTTGCAGGAGTTACACTGGCTGAATATTTCAGAGATGAAGCAGGACAGGATGTGCTGTTATTTATAGATAATATATTTCGTTTTGTCCTTGCCGGCTCAGAGGTGTCTGCTCTTCTCGGCAGAATGCCGTCTGCTGTCGGATATCAGCCCACTCTCACAACAGAAGTGGGAGCCCTTGAAGAAAGAATTACTACAACGAAAAAAGGTTCCATTACATCGGTGCAGGCCATTTATGTTCCAGCAGATGATATAACAGATCCTGCAGTAGCTACAACTTTTGCCCATCTTGATGCCACAACTGTGCTTGACAGGGCCATCGTGGAACAGGGTATTTATCCTGCCGTAGACCCTCTGGCCTCTACATCAAGATTACTTGAACCACGTTTCCTTGGAGACGAACATTATTATGTAGCACGTCAGGTTCAGGAAATACTTCAGAGATACAAAGATTTACAGGATATTATAGCCATTCTCGGTATGGAAGAGCTTTCCGATGATGATAAGATTGCCGTAAACCGTGCAAGAAGAATTCAGAGATTCTTCTCACAGCCTTTCTCTGTGGCAGAACAGTTTACAGGTTTTAAAGGCAAATATGTTACAAAAGATGAAACGGTAAAAGGTTTCCGGGAAATAGTTAAAGGTCATCTTGATCATCTTCCCGAACAGGCTTTTTATATGGTAGGCAATATAGAGGAAGTGCTGGATAAAGCGGCAAGGCTGACAGGAGTTCCCCAGAGTTAAACAGAAGATAAGTGGAGGTTAGAATTAAGTGGCAGAAAAACAACTGACTCTGGAGATAGTGACTCCAGAAGCAATTAAGTTCAGCGGAGAAATAAAAATTCTGGTAACTCCGGGACCTTTAAGCAGTCTGGGAATTTTGCCGGATCATATTTCTCTACTTACTACCGTTCTTACAGGTGAGGTCTTGGTAAGACTTCCTGATAACAGGGAGATTCATTTTGCAATAAAAGAAGGTTTGCTGGAAGTAAATTCAAACCATGTAACCCTTCTTGTTGACGAGGCAGCGGGAAATTCTGATGTAAACATAGAAGAAGAGAAGATCCTTTTAGAAAAGATTCGTTCTTCTTTAACGGAACCTGTTGATAATCAGACCAGGGAAAGATTAAAAAAAGAATTACATTATATTCTTGCCAGAATCAATATTTGCTCAAAGAGCAACTGAAATCCCCGGTATTTTATAAAACCCTGCGTTAAGTAAACAAACCACGCGTCACGCGTCACGCGTCACGCGTCACGATTCTAATATAAATAAGGAATTGACTATGGACAAATTAATGGTTACAGGCGGAAAAAAATTAAAGGGCAGGATTATGGCAAACGGAGCAAAAAATGCTGCTCTTCCTATCATGGCTGCATGTATTCTTGTAAAGGGAGATGTTTTACTCAGAAGAATCCCTGATATTACAGATGTATGGGTTATGATGGATCTTTTAAGGGAACTCGGTGCAAAAGTATCATATAATGAAAAAGATGAATCTCTTTTTATCAATACAGACGGAGTATCGTCAACCCGTGCTCCCTATCATCTTGTCAGAAAGATTCATGCTTCTTTTGATGTAGCAGGAGCATTACTTGCAAGATTTCTCTGTGCAGAAGTTCCCCTTCCGGGAGGATGTGTGCTTGGAACAAGAGCAGTGAATTTTCATTTAGACGGTTTTCGTCTTCTAGGAGCAGATGTTTCTCTCGAACATGGCTACGTGAAAGCTACAGCCAGGAAACTTCAGGGAAACAGAATTTATATAGGCCGGGCAAGTGTGGGAGCTACCAAAAATATTATGATGGCAGCAACTATGGCCGGAGGAACAACTATACTGGAAAATACTGCCAAAGAACCGGAGGTTAATGACCTTGCCGGTTTTTTAAATGCTGCAGGAGCTAAAATTTATAGCCTGAATGACGGAACTATCAGGATAGATGGAGTTTCTGAACTCAGGGGAATTGAATATGACATAATCTCCGATCGTATAGAAGCAGGTACCTATCTGCTTGCCGGTGCTATTACACGTGGAGATATTACTGTAGATGGTATTTCTCCACATTTTCTG
Organism: Vulcanimicrobiota bacterium; assembly: GCA_040217695.1. Lineage (GTDB taxonomy): Bacteria > Vulcanimicrobiota > SpSt-956 > SpSt-956 > JAKJGF01 > CALARM01. Next base: position 8,175 of record JBEHWO010000166.1, read on the forward strand.
GAGGCTTTTTTAAGTAAACTTGAAAGCGCAAATATAGAAGTTATAAGAGGTAAAAATTATATCAGAGTAAAAGGTAAAAGGCGTGTATATCCTGTTGATATCATTACGTCACCTTATCCCGGATTCCCTACTGATTTACATGCTCCTATGGCAACTTTTCTTACAATCTCAGATGGTACAAGCTTTATTGAAGAAACTATATTTGATGCCAGATTTAACTATGTTGATGAACTGAGAAGACTTGGTTCAAAGATAAGACTGGTAGACAGAACAGCTGTCATTACAGGCGTTGATAAACTGACAGATGCGCCGGTAGAAGCTTCTGATTTGAGAGCAGGAGGGGCACTTGTTCTTGCAGGTCTTGTTGCCTGCGGTACAACAGAAATTACAGGTCTTGAATATATAGACAGAGGATATAAATCAATAGAACATAATCTTAACAGCCTTGGTGCTCAGGTAGTAAGAGTTAAAATTTAATCGATAAATTTATATTCAAGGAAAATTTTGAATTTCTTTAAAATGGCATGTTTTTTGCAATATAAAAATCTATCGTTTTTATGAATTCTGAGTTTCTATTCTTTATCGTCATGGAAGGAATAAAGGTCTTACTGTCGAAAATTCAGTAACACAATTTAATATAAAGGGGGCTAGTTTCAGTGGGTTTTAACTATTTAATTAAACGAAATAAACTGAAAAATTTATCTTTATTTTTGATTTCTTTTCTGATATTGACTTTTTCACTGCCTGTTTTTGCAGAAAGTGAATATATAAATATTGACTCGCCTGCGGAAAAAAATCCTGCTTCAATGCCTGATATGGAAACCAATTCTGTCGCAGATGTATCTCAGAAAGTTAATCAACACGAATCAAATGTTAAAGGTGATGGTATAATTTTAGAGCGTCCTGTGGAAAAGTCAGAAATTCCACTGCCTGAAGTAACTAAAACACCTGAAATAATAAAAAATGTTGATCCCAATACCTCTATATCTGTGAAACCTGCAACTCCTTTTTCCAGAGAGAAAATAGTTGAAGTGGATATACAGGGAAATCAGTATGTATCGTCTGAAGAAATTATGACTGTTGTTTCTACAAAACCAGGAGATACAATGTCAACGGAACAACTTCAAAAGGATCTTCAGGGTATCTTTGAGCTGGGATATTTTACGGATGTGAAATTTGATCCCGAGATTACTGAAGATGGTATAAGGGTAATTTTTCGTGTTCTTGAAAATCCTAAAGTGAAAAAAATTGAATTTAAAGGTAATGAACTGGTTTCATCTCAGGAACTTTTGAATCTTATGGAGACAAAAGTGGGCCAGATATTTAATTCCAGTACCTTTGAGAAAGATTTAAAAGCTATAAACGATTATTATTCTCAGGAACTGGGGATGACAGGTGTTCCAACTCATATTGCAGAGTTATCCACCCCTGAGCCGGGCGTGTTTTTCCTCAATATTGTAGAAGGCATGAAGGTTACAGGTATAGATTTTTCCGGTAATACCGCCATTGACTCCGATTCTCTCAGAAAAGCCGTTTCGTCAAAACCGGGAGATTATCTTAATGTGCTTGCAGTTAACAGGGATCTTGCAGCTATTTCCAAATTATATGATGATCAGTCTCTTATAATAGATCAGCCTCTTACAGCAGAAACCTCTCCCGAAGGTGTTGTTACTTATATCATTACAGAGGCAAGAGTAGAGAAATTTGTCGTTTCCGGCAATACAAAGACAAAAGATGAAGTTATATTAAGGGAATTAAGAAAAATTAAAGAAGGAGATATAATAAATAAAAAATTACTTTCCGATGATATTCAGAGGATTAATAATCTTCAATTTTTTGAAGATGTAAGTGTTGTTCCCAAACCTACCGGTAAGCCGGGATATTTCATTCTGGAAATACAGGTAAAAGAAGCCAAGACAGGTCTTGCTACTGCAGGTGTCGGTTTCAGCGGAGGAGCCAGAAATGAAGGTATAACAGGAAGTATAACCCTTTCTGAAAGAAATCTTTTTGGTACAGGCAGAAGTATTCAATTACTGCTTCAGAGAGGGGGACTCGTCAGTAATTACAATATAACTTATATGGAACCATATCTTACAGATTCAGGACTGTCAGTAGGTGTAAGTGTTTATCACAGCGCATTCGAAGAACAGCGCCAGCCTATTTATAATATTTCCGGTCAGTCCTATGCTCTCTTTACTGACAAGAGAACCGGTTGCAGTCTCACTGTAGGTCAACCTGTTACAGACGAGTTCAGACTTTATGGAACTCTTAAGATCAGTCAGGTTGATTCTTTCTCTACGCCTACAAAAGATAATCCTGCTCTTGCAAGAAACACAGGTACAGGTGATATCAGAAGCCTTATGTTTTCAGGTCTTTATGATACAAGAGATAATTATGCCGATACTCATGCAGGCTTTTTTACCAATTTTTCCCTTGAACATGCCGGATGGTTCGGAGGAGATTTTGATTTCAGTAAATACAGTTTTGACACAAGAAAGTATTTTCCTATAGGAGAACATACACTGGCATTCAGGGTTTTAGGCGGAACCAGCACCGGAGATTTACCACTTTCAGATCAGTTTTATCTAGGAGGTAATGATACTCTCAGAGCCTATGAACAGGGTGAATTTTTAGGTGATAGAGTATTTTTATTTCAGGCTGAATACAGATTTCCCATATTAAAGAGCAGAGTGCTTCAGGGTGCTCTCTTTTTTGATGCAGGTAATGCTTCAAGAAGTGATTCCGTACAGGGGTTGTTTGATAATATAAAATCTGATGAAGGTATTGGCATAAGAGTTGCAGTACCCGCTCTCGGCATTGGTGCCATAAGAGTTGATTATGCAATTAAAAATCAAGGCGGAGGTGGCCGTATAGTAATAGGTATCGGACAGACGTTTTAATGTGTCAGTAATTCTGACAAAATTTTCATATAAATTTCGTAAAGAATGACTCAAAATTAATTGGAGGTGACATACTGAATTATCAGTATAATAAATGGTTAAAATGTATTATTTTAAACAGATTTTCTGTTTGTGTTTTCTAGTGTTATTTTTATCTTCCTGTACACCACCCAAAAACGTTTCGGATTCACTTCCCGGTGCACCGGGCGTTGGTTCTGTGGATCAGAGTGCTATAATCAATCTTCCTCCTTTTCAGGAAGCGGAAAAGAAGTTTGAAGAGGAAAGAAAAAAACTTGCTAAAGAATACAGTGAAATGGCCCAGGGCCTGAATGATAAACAAAAAAGTGCCATACAGACACAGTTTCAAGATGAACTCAGAAAAATACAGGCCGGTATTATAACTCCTCTTCAGGACAAACAAAAAAGAGCTATAGAAAAGGTTGCCAAAGAAAAGAATCTTTCCGTTGTCCTGGACGCAACTGTTGTTGTGTGTGGTGTTATGGACGTAACAGATGATGTTAAAAAGATTTTCGATCCTAACAGTAAAAAAGAAGATAAATCTACCACTCCGGTTGCTACTTCAAATGCAGAAACTTCCGGGAAAGATGTAAAACAGGTAGTTGGCTATATATCTCAGGAAAAACTTATGAATACTAACAAGATGAGAGATGCTCAGGACGAGTTATATAAGATTTTTTCGGATATGCAGAAAAATCTGGAAAAAGAAGCTAAAGCAATCTACGGTGACAGTGCTCCTCCTGCCAGTTTTCTTACAAATTATCAGAAAAAACTTGATGACAGAAAAAAGGATATCCTGAAACCTGTTGAGGATGAGATAAATAAAGTGTCCGGAGAAGTGGCAAAAGAAAAAGGTCTGTCTATAATACTTGATGATATAAATGTCCTTTACGGAGGCGTAGACATTACTGACGATGTTGTTACAAAGTTAGAATAAGGAGCCATGCGTTCTTGAAGAGATTATCTTTTTTCCTATCAATTTCATTTATCATATGCCTGTTCCTGTACGGATACGGATCAGAGCCTTCTGAATCCGGTATAGGTGTCGTAGATATTGATAAATTATTGAAAATTCATAAGGACTGGTCAAAACTTGAAGATATGGACAGGCAGGTTCAGGCATTTGAAGAAGGTTTTGCTTCAAATGAATTCAAGCATAAAATAGATAATTTTCAGAAAGATGCAGAGAAGAAATTTAAATCTCTTGTAACCGAATATGATAGCAGATTAAAAAAGAAGAATGAAGAATTGAAAGTTAGCTGGACAACAGAGCAAAATTCGATTATGGGACAGCTTCAGACTCTTCAGGACAGATTTTCTGCAAGACAGAAAGCCGAAATGGAAAAGATAAAATCAGAACATCAATCTGATATTGAACATATTCAGAAAGAGTTTGAAGCTAAAATGACATCGGAATTAAATAAAAGATCTGCCATGCTCCATGAAAAATACAGACCTGAACTTGATAAGGAAAATCAGGCAGTTCAGGTTATGCTGGATCAATATGTTAAGACTCTTATAGTTGAAAGGGATAATAAAGTCAAAAAAAAGAGAGATGCTCTTTTACTGGAACTGGAGTCGGTGCTTACTGCCGAAAGGAACAGATTAATGGGTGATCTCGAAGATTATAAGCAGAGACGTATGGAAGAAAATCAGCAGGCATTATTAAAGGTTAATCTGGAAATCAATCAACTTAATGCAAAGAATACCCATAATAAAGAAGATGAAGAAGAATTGCAGAGGTTAATTGCAGAGAAAAAGTCCATAGACTCCGGTTATGAAAGTGATATTGCCGGTGAAACCAGAAAAGTAGAAGATACTTTTACATCTTTTAAAAATAAGAAAATGGCTGAAATCGATGGTAATATCGGAAACTATACAAAAGATCTCAATGCAGGTATGAACAGTAAGATAGATGCCAAAAAGAAAGAATTTGATGCCATAGTCCAGGTAAAAATTAATGAGGTAGATAAGAAAGTAAGAGCAGAAATGGAAGGTAAACGTTCTTCTCTTGAGAGTGAATTCTCTTCATTGATGAGGAGCAGAGAAGAACAGATTCAATCAGCCATAGGGGAAAAGTGGAATATCGTAAATGAACAGCTTTCCAGGGAATATGAAGCGGAAAAAAAAGCTCTTATTGCAGAACTGGAGAAAAAACATGGAGATGTAGAAAAATCTCTTAAAGCTTTCAGTGAACAGCTTGAACATGAGTTTGAAGCAAAGAAGAAAGAACTTGGTAAAGAATTATCTAAAACTCAGAGTACTATTGCCGGTGAAAAACAGCAGGACTTTGAAAAACTTATAAAGGAAAGAGAGAATTTGTTTAATAGTATTATGA
>JBEHWO010000167.1:0-13424 GCA_040217695.1 Vulcanimicrobiota bacterium
GCAATATAGAAATTACTATAAACATAGAAAAGAGGAAAAAGGATAATAACATAAAAGGTATTAAGGTAGAAAAGATTTTTTTGCAATAAATTCTATCTGTAAAAATTGTCAGAAGTAATATAGCAGGGTAAGAAACTGCCATTAACACCAGAGGATGACTTCTCGCCTGAAAATAACTGAACAGGCCGGTACCTAAAATAGATAAAAATACTATTAAATAAATTCCGGGTTTTCCATCTTTTCTAAAAAATGATTTAACACCGCAGGACAAACCGCATAAATACAATAAAATCACTAAATTCCAGGGGTGAATGAGACTCATAGGTAACATAGAATAACCATAAAAATAATATAATTTTTGAAATCTTAGTAATAAGGTAAAATCAGGGAAAAGACCATAACGTAACTTTATATAAAAAACATATAAAATAGATACTATCACAAGAATGAAAAAACCATAGAACACATGCTTTGTAATATTCTTTAAAGCCATTTTTATATTATTGTTTTCATTCAATTCCTTATAGATAAGAATTAATATCCAGGAAATAAAAACCACGCATCCGGTATCGAAATTCCAAAGGACGGATAACGCATAAATCAGAAAAGAAAAAAAATAAATAAAATGGTTTTTATTATTGAAATATTTCCAGGTAATATATATAGATAAAGCAGGAAAGAAAAATCGTATCGGGTAATACTGATAGTAGGGAGCACAGAAATTCAAACATTTTATTTGATAATACTCTCCCAGTAAATAGCTATAAAATATAAGAGTTATAAAACCCACGGAAGCAATAATTATATTCGATGTAATTTCCCGTAAAAATTTGTACAAATACAAAAAAGATATAACCTGCAAAATTCCCATAAGAATGGTAAATTTAAAAACACTGAGACCTGTAAGCTTTAAGAATGGCTCCAGGAAATGAGGATATAATCCGTATTGATGGGCATGAGTAATCAGTAATGGCTTCCCTGAAAAAACCTGAAAGATCGAAAATAACACTGTTCCGAGATGTAATCCGGCATAGCCCTCACTTTTAAGATCAAAATTATAAACATCATATAGAGAATTTAATAGCACAATTAAAATAAGGATATAGCAGAGAAAGACGATAAAATATTTACTCAATAACAGTTTTTTCTCTTTATAAAAAATTATATAGGAAAATAAAAAAGTTAAACACAAAAGCCATATCCATGTATGGGTGATCGCACAAATACGATAATAAAAGGGATTATAAACAAAATCAATTAGAAATAATAGTAAAATAATAAAGAAAGAAAAAAACAGGATAATCTTATATGTCTTATTTATGAGAGATTGGTTCTGTATCTTTACAATTATAAACTTTTCAGCAAGGAAGAAAAATAAGGTCAACAGGGCGGGAGCAAGAATAGTTCCTGTAATAAATAATGTTCTTTCAACTGGCTCAGGAGCGAACCTGCTAACAGGTAATATAAAATTATCCGGTATTTGCTTTAACAAATCCTGTGGATGGTGGAAATGCGAAATAATTAAGCTTATACAAATAATAGATATTATTGAAAATATCAGGCTAAATATGATAGAAATAATACTTTTTTTTTCTTGAATTCCATTTTTTTCCATAATTTCGCAATATAAAAACGGCCTGTCTCATTGTTAACCTTGAAGACAGGCTGTATCTATACTTACTTTCCAGGCAATTGCTTACCGTATTCTATTATAATCTTTCTATTTCTTTAATGCCCTTTTAATATTCTCTATAGATTTTTTCAGTGCATCTTTCATGTCACTGTCTTCTTCTGTTTTAGAGATTTTTTCCAGAACTTCCAGAGTTTTTTCATCACCAATCTTACCGAGTGTCGTAACTGCTATCATTCTTACAAAGATATTCTTATCGGAAAGAGCTTCTGTAACATACTGGATAGATTTATCACTTTTTATCTCTCCCAGTGATCTTACGACAGATGCTCTTATAACATCACTGTCACCCTGTTTAAATAATTGGAAAAGCGGTTCTACAGCTTTACTATCACCGAGTAAACCCAGGGATGATATGGCAGCAGTTTTGACTCTCTGATTTTTATCTCCCAGGGTTTTACATAAGGGGTCAACGGCTCTGGTATCTTTAAAATCTCCTAGAACCCTGGCAGCAGTCATTCTCACAGTTTCATCTTCATCTTTAAGACATTCTATTATAGAGGGAATAGCATCTGAGGAAAAATCTTTAAGCCTTCCGAAAGCATATACCGCATCTACTCTTACTCCCCAGTCAGGATCCTTTAAAGCCTTTATAAGCGGTTTTACTGACTGTTTATCTTCCAGTTTTCCCAGAGCTTCTGCTGCAATACTTCTTATATTTTCATTCTTATCATGTTCCAGTACCTTGATCAAACATGGCACGGCCCTTTTATCACCGAGATTGCCGAGAGCCCATACTGCAGTATGTCTGGTATCATCATCAGAAGAAGGATTTTCAAGATCGTCTATAAATTTCTTTACCTTCCTGCTCATAGGAAGTTCTTCATCAAAGGATACACTTTCGGCTTTTGCAACAGAATTGACTGAATACCTGCAATTTCCGTCTGAAAATACAGGAAACAGCGTTAAAAGGAAAGAAAATATAACTAATAATATAGAGTATTTAAAAATTTTTTTATTCACATCGGTCTCCTTTCAAAATATTAAAAACTAGAAGGTGTAGTTACCCATATGGCTTCTACATCTTCCTGACCTACATTCTTCCAGCTGTAAGAAAGGGAGGAATCCAGATGGATACTGTCACCCTTCTCAAGGACATACCTGTTATTGCCGAAATTAAGCTCCAGCTTACCGGACAGAACTATTCCAAATTCTTCACCTTCGGGATGATAAAAATTCTGTAACGAACAGTTGCCTACTTTAAATTTTATATACATGGGCTGCAACTTGTTATTTTCCGTTCTTTTCGAAAGTAACTCAAGAGTAATACCTTTCTTACCGGAAGGTATAAGCCGTCTCTGGTCATTTCTTGTAATAGAAATTCTCTTCACACTGTTATCTTCAAAAAACTGAACTATACTGACATCCAGAGCCCTGGCAATTTTATCAAGACTGGCTATGGACGGAGAAATTTTGCTATTTTCAACCTGTGAGAGAAGGCTGTTGGAAAGACCTGTCCTCCTGGACATCTGCCTGATGGATACGCCCTTTTGTTTTCTCAGGTCTCTTATTTTCTTGCCAATATCTTCTATAAGATTATCTACTTCTTTATTAATAAGATTCTTTTCATTTATAATCTTTTCAAGGGTAGATCTTATATCATCTATTTTAAAAGGTTTCTGTATATAATCATAGGCTCCATGTTTTAACATGTCTACAGCACTTTCCAGTGACGGACAGCCTGTAAGAATAAGTATGTTTATATCATTATCAATCTCTTTTATCTCTTTAAAAACCTCTGTACCATCTATATCAGGTAATTTCAAATCGAGTATAACTATATGATATATATCCTCTTTTACCATATGGACCGCATCCAGACCACATGAAGCAACAGATACAGTATAACCTTCAGTTATCAATAAATCTTCCAGAAATGTACTTACATCTTCATCATCTTCTACAAGTAAAATATGTATAGATTCTTTGTTAATCTCTATCACCTCCTGCCGGAAGTTTATTCAGAGAAAATCCTTCTGAACATAATATTATCCCAAATACTCTTCAGTTAAAAATACAGATAAAGTATACTAAAATTATTTAATAATTGCAAGTATTTTATATGACAGACAGATTAACGACATAAAAATAACATAATTTTTCAAGTTTCTCATCAAGAGAAACAAATTTTATGTCTTCCTCCAGATTCTTTGCCAGGTCAATAGCCTTATCGAGATATGATTTGTATAAAGATTTCTTATCCGGCTCTCTGTCTGTTTCCGGAATATCTTTATAAAGCAATGCCTGAGCAAGCGAAAATTCCGGCATAATTTTTTTAAAATCCTTATGCTGCCAGTCTCCCGTAAAGATATTAAATTCGTATAATCCCAGAAATCTTTCTCCGTATCTGGAAATAAAATCTATTGTATCCATAATAAAATCCATATCCGTATCATCAAGGGTATAATGAAGATTTATCCTTGCCCAGCCGGGTTTCAGGCCGTTATATCCCTGTCTGACTGCCTCTCTGTATCTGCCGGAAGTATCAAGATCTATACCGAGTAAATAATGTCCGTAAGGACCGGCGCAGGAACATCCGGCTCTGCTCTGTATGCCGAAAAGATCATTCTGTAATTTGGAAATATATTTGGGATGAAAATATCTGTCCCTGTGTTTTATATTAAATGAAACAATGGCTATACGGTTTTCATATCCTTCAGGCCCAAGGATCTCAATTAACGGCTTCTGTTTCCACTTTTCATAGAAGTGTTTCAGATTGTGCTTTTCTCTTTCATGTATGGTATCAATACCTATGTAATCCTTCACCTGTAAAGAAAGGGCTGTACGAAGTACCTGAACTATACCGGGAGTGCCCGGTTTTTCTCTTTCTTCTATATCAGAAAGAAAATCATGGTCTTCCGTATTTACATAAGAAACAGTACCGCCTCCTCCAAAGGTGGGAGCAAGAGTTCTGTCATATATTTTTTCATGAAACATAAGGACTCCGCTTGAACCGGGGCCTCCAAGGAATTTATGAGGGGAAAAGAAAATACCGTCAAAATAAGATTTACTGTCTTTATTTATATTGACCGGTATATAGGGAGCACAGGCGGCAAAATCAAAAAAAATCAGACAATCATGTTCATGAGCTATTTCAGCCAGTTTATAAACATCTGTCCTGACACCTGTCACATTTGATGCAGCAGAAAAGGAAGCGATTTTCATTCTTCCTTCCCATCGCCTGTCTTCAAGTTTTTTTATAAAATCCTCTGTTGAAACTTCACCATGACTGTCAAGCCTTACAGGTATGACCTCACAAAAACCTTCCCTCCATGAAACAAGATTCGAATGATGCTCATAGGGGCCTACAAAAACAACAGGTTTTTTTATATTACATTTCTTTATACAGTCATTCAAATCGCGAAAGACCTTTTTAAAACTCGGAGAAATATAAAGACCAAGTATTTCCATCAGTTTCTGTATGGCTGCCGTTGTACCTGTACCTGCAAATATTACATGATAGGCATCCGTAGCATTAACGGCTTTTTTAATAATGTGTTCCGCTTCAAAAAATCTCCTGGTAGTAAGCCATCCTGTTTCATCATCTTCCGTATGGGTATTGGCATAATCTTTCTGTAATTCCAGAAGATATTTCTCGATAAAGTAGAGATTTCTCCCCGATGCGGTATAGTCAAGATATAACATTAACCTTTTTCCGAAAGGCGTTTCTATAAAATGATTGGCTCCTGTTATCTGAGATCTTATATAATTCAGTTCTTTACTCATAAATAAATAAAATCCTTTCATTCAGATTGGATACTAAAATTATAACGAAAAACATAGAAAATAGCAATGAAATCTACCGGAAGCACTGATAAAAATATCAGTATAGATTCATACGGATTGTTTCAGTCTTTTTTTTACTATATATTCTTCACCTATGAACATCACGGGAGCGATAAGAAGAAGCAAGAAAACAATTAAAAATTGTTCTTTTTTCACAATCAGTACAGACATATAATTATCCATACTGGAACCAAAAAATGTGTTAACTTTAATACTCCATGTCATAAAAGCCGCAATAAAAAAAAGGCTTCCCGATATAATCAGCCTTTTTTTCCATTCATCTGCCGGGATGCCGCTTCTTCTTATAATAGTTCTTATAAATATCATGGCGAGGACAAGCATAAAGAGTGAAAAGAACATAATAATGCCTTTTACATCTGTTCCTATATACAGCGCATAAAGCGGGATTGTAAGTAAAATAGCTATGAATACTATGGCGGCAATAATCTGCTGCTTTTCCGGAGCTCTTTCTGACAGTTCTATTTTTCTTTTATCTTCACAGGATTTATTTATTTTTATTTCACCTTCAACGGGTTTGTTTTTTCTTTTCTGAATAAAATATAGGATTATAAGAGGTATTGTTACGACAGGAACTACGAAAACAGCCATTATAACAAGTACATATCCGCAGACACATATAATTTTTCTTTTTGTTGATTCATCTGCTACAGAGGAAACAAAAAGAATAATTATGGCAGGTAGAGTCATAAAGAGATACACAGGTATTACAGGCGCGATAAACCCTCCCAGAAAAAGCATGAGTAAATAATAAATCAGATATCTGGATTGATATTTTTTAAAATAAAGGATTCCTGCAAACATAAGTAAAGCCATTATATTTATAGGATAGAAAAGAAAAGGCTGAGGCACACAGGCCAGAGCAGGACAGGAACAGAGCAGAATCAGTAACAAAACAATCATTCTTTTTTTGCTCCTTTCATAAGAATTTCCCGGGAAGAAGAAGCTTCAAAATCAATTCCCAGACCGGGATCATAGCCTTTTTTATACTGAATAATATAAATACATCTGTCTTTCATTATATAAGTAGGAGGAATCGGTTCTTCCTGCCTGTGCTGCAGTTTTCCATATTTATCTTTTGTTAAAGCTCCGAGCCTGCAGAGGTGTTGCTGATATAATTTTCTTCTCCAGTATTGAATATCCATCCTTTCTCCTGCAGTCTTTCTGTCCATAATGTCTGTTTTCTTTATTATATACGGATAAGGAAGAGAAATAAAATAAAAGACATCTGTCAGATCCACGCCCCATGCCTTGCTGTTACTGAATTCATACTTAAATCTATATGCTCCTGAAGAAAAGTCTGAAAGGCTCTGAGAAAAAGTTGCCTTTACGAGTTTTTTCTCGGAAGGTTTCAGATTGAGCCATATTCTGGAACCGTAATCTGTAAATTCACCTGCAAGTTCTTTATAAGAACCGGGTAAAGTATCAATTTTTCCTTCAATAGTTATTTCCCGGCCTGTGTCTTCAAAGGAAAAAGGTCCCTCCAGGACTTTTTCTTTAAATTCTACGGAATCAGGATTTTTCTGGGCATAGTCCGATATAAAAGGGAACAGAAGAAACTGCTTTCTTTCTATATTTTTATTTTTGTTTTCATAAAACATATAGACAGAAACATGCATAACGGATTTATCAAAATTCATAAATACTGCAGTAGAAGTAAGACGGGCATCATAGGGAGCCATGTCAAAGGCACAGTCAAAAATATAATAATATACTCCTGCCAGAAGTATCGCTACAAGACAGATTGTAATACGGGGAATGTCCGATAGAAGTTTATCTTTTTTCCGAGTAATTTCGGGATTTTCGTCTTTTGACAATTTTCTTCTCCCTTATCTGTCAGTTTTTATTATGGTACCATAGGAGATAAAAAAAATCAATAAATATTTATCCGGGGTACCATAAATAATATATATAAACTCCCGTGACGGGTGACGTGTCACGGGAGTTTATATATTGCCCGGTTAAAATCAGCATGGTATAGCGCTGATTTTTTTAAACCACTATATTCAGGAGTCTGTCAGGAACATAAATAGTTTTCCTTATTGTCTTATCTCCGGTAAATTTCTTTACTCTCTCCATTTCGAGAGCCATACCGACGAGTGTATCTTTATCCATACCAGGTTCAACTTCAATGGTGCCCCTCAATTTTCCGTTTACCTGTATTGAAATCGTTATAATCGTGTCTTTTGCCAGATTTTCATCATAGGCAGGCCAGGGTTGTTCTGCCACGAGTTTCTTTTCGTCAATAACATGTTCCCATATTTCACATGCAATATGAGGAGCAAAAGGATAAAGAAGTACAGTAAGAATTTCCATCATTTTTACAGGTATTTTTTTCATAGAAGTAAGATGGTTTGTATAGGTCATTATTTCAGATACTGCCGTATTATATTTCATCTTTTCTATTCTTTCGCCTACTTTTTTTACAGTTTTATGGATAATCCGAAGGTTTTCTTCATTTATCTCTGTTTCTCTGTCTACCTTTTCCATGAGATTCCATACTCTGTTTAAAAATTTGTATACTCCTGTAACTCCGTTCTGATCCCACTGGGAAACCTGATCAAATACGCCCATAAACATTTCATAAACCCTGAAGGTATCTGCACCGAATTCATTCACTATATCATCGGGATTTACCACATTCCCTCTGGATTTGGACATTTTTTCACCGTCAGCCCCAAGAATCATGCCATGGGAAGTTCTCTTTTTATATGGTTCACTGCATGACAGAAGTCCTTCATCGTAAAGAAATTTATGCCAGAATCTGGAATAAAGAAGATGAAGGGTAGTATGTTCCATACCGCCGTTATACCAGTCTACAGGCATCCAGTAATCCAGTTTTTCTCTGGAAGCAAATTCACTGTCATTCTTCGGATCCGCATAACGGAGGAAATACCAGGAAGATCCGGCCCACTGGGGCATTATATCGGTTTCTCTTTTTGCTTCTCCTCCGCATTCAGGGCATTTAACATTTACCCATTCTTTTACAGATGAAAGAACTGTTTCTCCTGTTTCAGAAGGGATAAAATTATCCACCTCAGGAAGTACTACAGGCAGTTCTGTTTCCGGCACGGGAACAAAACCGCATTTTTTACATTCCACCAGGGGAATAGGTTCACCCCAGTAACGCTGTCTCGAAAAAACCCAGTCTCTTAATTTATAATTCACCTTGCTTCCGCCCAGTTTTTTCTCTTCCAGCCAGATAACCATTTTATTTATTGCATCTTTTACTGAAAGACCGTTTAAAAAATCCGAATTTACGAGTGTTCCTTCATCCGTATCGGTATAGGCTTCTTTTTCTATATCTCCTCCTGCTATAACCTCTATAATCGGAAGACTGAATTTTTTTGCAAATTCATAATCTCGTGTATCATGGGCAGGAACACCCATTATGGCTCCCGTGCCGTATGACATAAGGATATAATCGGAAATCCAGAGAGTAATTTCTTTATTATTTGCAGGGTTTATGGCCTGAATGCCTTTAAGCTGCACACCTGTTTTATCTTTACTCATTTCAGTTCTCTCAAAATCCGATTTATTCGCCGCTCTGTCCCGGTATTCTTTTACTTCCTCATAATTGGTTATCATATCTGATAATTCTTCAATCAGAGGATGTTCTGGCGATAGAACCATGTAGGTTGCTCCGAATATGGTATCTGCCCTGCTTGTAAAGATCTTTATGATTTTGTCCGTATCTTTCACAGGAAAATCTATTTCGGCTCCGTAGCTTTTACCAATCCAGTTTATCTGCTGTGCCTTGATCTTTTCCAGATAATCTACATTATCGAGATCACTTATCAATCTGTCCGCATATTCGGTAATTTTAAGCATCCACTGTTTTCTCTGCTTTTTTATTACTTCTCCTTCACATCTTTCACATCTGTTATTCACCACTTCTTCATTCGCAAGTCCGACTTTACAGGAGGTGCACCAGTTAATAGGCATATCTGACTTGTAGGCAAGTCCTTTTTTGAAGAGACGAAGGAATATCCACTGAGTCCATTTATAGTAATCAGGGTCAGAAGTTCTCACCTCTCTTGACCAGTCAAAGGAAAGGCCAAGGGCTTTAAGCTGTCTTGTGAAATTATTTATATTGTCATCTGTAGATTTCTTCGGGTTTATCCCTGTTTTTATGGCATAATTCTCTGCCGGAAGACCGAAGGAATCGAACCCTATGGGGTACAGCACATTAAAACCTTCCATTCTTCTTTTTCTGGCAAGTATATCGAGAGCAGTATAGCTTCTGGGATGTCCCACATGAAGCCCCTGGGCGGAAGGATATGGAAATTCTATTAAAATATAAATCTTTTCTTTTGAAAAATCGTCACGTCCTTCATATATTTTCTTTTCTTCCCATATTTTCTGCCATTTACGTTCTATTTCCTTAAAGGGGTAACTCATAATTGATCACCTTTTCTGAGATTTTTATTCTTAAAAAAATACTGGCTAATTCTAACAGAAAAACAATGGCTTTGTAAAGGGAAAAGTTTAAATTCGTGACGCGTAACGCGTGATGCGTGACGGGAGGTGATTTCCTCTGTCATTGTGCTTGCTTTTCTAAAGATGTTATCCTATAATAGTGAGTGGTGAGTCGTGAGTATGGGTGAACCGTGTTCGCCCGGTACCGGTGAAAATACGCATCACGAAACCACCCGTGACGCGTTACGCGTTACGCGTCACGATTATTAAAGAGGAGTTTTTTTATGCGTTATCTTCTATTATTTTTTGCCTTTATCTTATTATCTGCTTCAATATCAACGGCAGCATGCTTCGAACCGGCTTCGGGCATAGTATGTTCCGGCACGAGAGACGGCACCATGTACGGTCTGGACAGGAAAAACGGCGTAGTAAAATGGTCATATAAAACAGACGGTTCTCTTGAATACTGTGAGCCAGCAGCAGTTGACGGCATTATATGTTTTGGTTCTGAAGACGGAAATATTTACGGTATAGAAGGCTCTACAGGGCGAGAAGTCTGGAGAGTCAAAACCGACAGAAAGATAAGTTCCGGTGCTGCAGGAGCAAACGGTATGGTATATGTGGGTTCGAGAGACAACCGCCTCTATTCGGTAGAAGCAAAAACAGGGGTTAACAGATGGGCCTATCCGACAGACGGCTCTATAGAAGGTTTCACGCCTGTAATTGCAGACAGTGGAAATCTCGTTTTATTCGGGTCAAAAGATCAGTATTTTTATGGTATTAATGCAAAAGGCGGTCAGGAAATGTGGCGTTACAAAGCAGATGATCCGATATTTCAAACGAAAGCAGTCCTGGGCCCGGATATGGTATATTTCTGCTGTAAAAACGGTTACGTCTACGGACTTGATATTAAAACAGGAAGGGAAATGTGGAGATTCCGTACAGAAAGAGGTATAGACAGAGCTTATCCGGTATATGCCAACGGATTTGTCTATATCGCTTCGGTAGATGACAGATTATATGCCATAAATGCCTCAACGGGGCTGGAAACATGGAGTTTTCGTGCAGATACTGCCATAACATCTACTCCTGCCTGTTATGGGAACATGGTTTATGTTTCTTCAAGAGACGGACATTTTTATGCCATTAACGGGCTGAATGGTGCAAGACTATGGAGAGCCAGACTTGATTCGGATGTAGTTGATACACAGCCCGCATTCTTCGAGAACAGAGCCTTTTACCAGACCTATGTCTATATAGGAACGATAAAAGATTGTCTTTATGCCTTTGATGCAAAGACAGGGGCACAGGCATGGAGGTACCGTACAGATGCATCTGTAGAGAAGACTTATCCCGTATTCTATGAAGGAATTTTATATCTGGGATTTTTAGATAAATATTTCTATGCCCTGGAAGCCACCACAGGTGCACAGACCTGGAGGTTCAGAGTTTTTGAAGATTAACTCCAGTGAGTAATGTGAGTAGTGAAAATCCACTCACTACTCACTACTCACCACTCACTTCTTCTCTTCTTCCGGTGTTCTGTCTTTCTCTCCCAGTTCTATCAATACTCCTCCGCAGGCATCACATTTTACTTCATATGGCGGATTGGGTAAAAAGAAATCCGGGCCGAAGTGGATTACAGCACCGCATTTACATTCAAATTCACCTGAAATATGAAAACTGCCGCCTCTTTCTTTTGTCAGTTCTTCCATTTCCTGTAATAATTTTATTTCTCCTTCACGATAGAGATTTGTTTCTTCTTCTGCCAAAAAAATCACCACCTTAAAAAATTTAAAAGAATAACATTTTTTTACGACAGGTAGTTTCACTTTTACGGGAAATTCTACGTAATTTCATAAATCTATTAATTAGTGAATAGTGAGTAGTGAATAGTGAAAAATAAATAAAATCCAGTCTTTTCACTTTTCACTATTCACTCTAATCTATATAAAATTACCTGTCATTTTCAAATGCAATCACTTAAATATTTCCACAGAGGAAATCACTTTTCCTTTATAGTAATATAATTTTATGGTATAATTTTATTTATTACATATGAAAGGCAAACAATCAAAGAAAATGAACAGACGTGATTTTTTAAAATTTTTTTTATGTGCCATTATAGCCTCAGATACAGGATCTTTCTCATCAGTCGAAGCAAAAGGATTGACGGAAGATGAAAAAATATTTCTCGATAAAATCAGTATGGCTGAGAAGAATGATCTCTTCAAAAAACCTCTGAACAATATAATAATAGAAACAGGAAAATCCTTTCTTAAAACCCCTTATGTAGCAGATACTCTCGATAATTCAGGCAGGGAAACACTTGTAACAAACCTTCATGGTCTGGACTGCTGGACTTTTTTCGAAAATACTCTGACTATATCAAGGGTAATAAAAAAAAGGGAAAAAACCTTTAAAGATTATAAAAAAGAACTGGAATTCATCAGGTACAGAAATGGTATAAGAAATGGTTATACAAGCAGACTTCATTACTTTACAGACTGGATTTATGATAACAGTAAAAAAGGTGTCGTAAAAGATATAAA
Source organism: Vulcanimicrobiota bacterium (assembly GCA_040217695.1). Taxonomy (GTDB): domain Bacteria; phylum Vulcanimicrobiota; class SpSt-956; order SpSt-956; family JAKJGF01; genus CALARM01. Next base: position 12,466 of record JBEHWO010000167.1, read on the forward strand.
CAGAGACCTGGGAGGGATAAAATTAAATAAAAAAATTAATTTTATGACATCTCACAGAGAAAGCTACCCTCCACTGAAATCCGATGAAGAATTCAATAAATTGAAAAAAATTGAAAAAGAAATAAATTCCAGGGTTTATTACTATGTACCGACAGAAATGATACCGAAAATAGAAGATAAACTGAAAGACGGAGATATAATAGGCCTGGGCACCACAATAGAAGGACTCGATGTGACCCATACGGGATATATATATAAAATAAAAAATATATCTCATATGCTCAACGCATCCTCTAAAACAGGTTATGTCGAAATTTCCGACTGCACCCTCTATGATTATCTGATTTCAGTAGAGAAGCCGGGAATAATAGTGGCCAGAGCTTTAGATATTTAATTATGAAAATAACATATCTGTAGGGAGTGGATATTTATTATAAGAAATTTTTTATTTATTATTGCCCTTTTATTTATAATGTCAGGCTGTTTATGTAAAGGCACTGTTACTCCGACTCCTGTACCTGAAATAAATCTTGAGAAAGTAATACTTTCAACAGACAGAAACGGAACTGAAGGAATGTCGGTCTTTAAAATGAGCGATACTGACATATACCTGATTTTTCAGGCGAATAACTTACCGGCAAATACACAGATAAGAAGTGAATGGTTGTCTGTAAATGCAGAAGAGGGTAAAGAGGATAAGAAAGGTGAATTTAATATAAAATCCGACGGAACCATGAAATCAGGCAGCTTTACCTTCACAAGGCCGGAAGAAGGATGGAAAGGAGGTGAATATAAAGTAAAACTTTATTTCAATGAAAAGCTTATGAAAAACATCTCCTTTACCGTAGAAAACCCTGATGCGGCAATAGAAGAGCCTGAATATTACGAAGGCACCGTTGAGCCCATGTCTTTATTTTATCTGAAAGTCTCTATTCCCGAACAGGATAAAAAATCTAAAT
>JBEHWO010000168.1:0-13401 GCA_040217695.1 Vulcanimicrobiota bacterium
ATACAGAAGCAAAGGAGATTTATTCTCTTTCTTCCATAGCAGGAATTATAGATGATTCGGATTTTTCCAGTGAAGATCATGACAGGTGGGTATATAAAAAATGATAGAAAGAGTATTTTTTGATACAGGTGCTATTTATGCCTATATGAATATAAAAGATCATAATCATAATAAAATAAAAAGTTTTATTGATGGTATTAAGGGAAAGCTGGTAATAACCAATTATATTTTCGATGAAATAATCACTCTTATTATGTCTCGAACCGGTCATAAAATTGCTGTGAAAGCCGGCAATCTACTTTTAAATTCATCTCAAATTTATCAATACTGGATAAATCAAAATGATGAAAAAGACGGATGGAAATTATTTCTTGATAGAGATGATAAAGAATATAGTTTTACTGACTGTATAAGTTTTGTTGTAATGAGGAAATTAAATATAAAAAAATGCCTGACCACTGATAAGCACTTCAGACAGGAAGGATTTGAGATTATTATATGAAAGAAAAACTTCTGGAAATAAAAACGTTTCTTGATAAAGGTGATGAAGAAAAAGCCCGTGATTTGCTTCGTTCAATGGAAACAGTTCCTGTAAAAGACCATGCCTTTCACCTTGAAGTGGTGGAATTATGTGAACAATGCGGTGTAGTGGAAAAGATTGCCGGAGAATTGCATCTTGCTTTAAGGGATCTTCCTGAAGACAGAAATATTATAAAGAAACTTGCTTTATTCTATCAGGACTGCGGGAATTTTGATAAAGGAGAGAAATATTTCCGTAAACTTATAGCTCTTGACCATTCAGACATAGATGCTTACAGGGAATTATGGAATATTTTAGAGGAAAAAGGCGACATAGACGCACTCCAGGAACTTTCTCTTAAAATAAAAGAGCTATTCCCTGACTCTGATCTGGCAAATTTGAAGATTGAAAATCAAAAAAGGGAAGAAGAACAGGAAGAAGATGAGCAGGAGCAGGATATAGAAGAAGCCAGGCTCATCAGGTTTGTAAGTCTTTTTTCAGGCCGTGAAGGGGTTTATGCCAGGCAGTGGGCTTCTCCTACAGGTGAGACAGGTTATACGCCCGTAAAAGAGCCTTTTAATTATAAAGTTGCAAAAAATCATCTCCTCGGCAATTATACCGTCGGAATCTATCAGTTAAGGGTGGATAATACTGTAAATTTTATAGCCTTTGACATAGATATTACAAAAAGGCTTCTGAACAGAATTATTTCGGATAAAAGTCTCTGGAAAAGTGCCATAAAAGATGCTCATAACGTGGCATGTAAGATAATAGATCATCTTTCATCCCATGACATACCTGCCTGTATTGAAGCAAGCGGATATAAAGGGAGGCATTGCTGGATATTCCTTGAAAAACCTCTCAGTGCAAAGATTGCCAGGGCTTTTGCTTTATCTGTCGTAAATAAAATTCTCCCTCTTCCCGAAGGTATTGAAATAGAGATTTTCCCGAAACAGGATTATGTAAGACGGGAAGGACTGGGAAATCTCATTAAAATCCCTCTGGGCATTCACAGAAAAACTGGAAGAAAAAGTCAATTTATAGACCCTCAGACAGTGAAACCTTTTGAGGAACAGATGGGATTCCTGGATAAAATGAGCAGATGTCCTAAAGAAAAAATAATTTCTCTGGCAGAGGATATAGAATTACCTCCATATGTGGAAGAAGAGGTTTTACCTGAAGAAAAAACCGTTCCTGTGATAAAATCTGTCCCTGTTGAATATACTCTGAAAGAAGATAAGGAATTTCAATATCTTCTTCTTAAATGTTCCGTCATCAAATATCTTGTTGATAAAATAGAAGAACATCATGATCTGACAAATGATGAGATTGTTGTTCTGACCTATTCACTCGGCCATATGGACAGGGGACCTGATGCGGTAAATGCTCTCTTAAGACTCTGTCCCGGCACAGGTACGAAGTATTTCCTTAAAAGTCGTCTCAGGGGCAATCCTGTAAGCTGTCCAAAAATAAGGGGAAGAATACCTGACATAACGTCAAAGCTGGACTGTAACTGTGATTTCAGCCATTATGCAGATAGCTATCCCACGCCTGTTCTACATATACAGGATCTGAAAAATCCTTCGGTTATGCCGGGAGGCACTCTTGATTCCATTCAGTTCCAGGTGCTTGTTCAGGAATATTTAAATACAAGAAAACAGTTAAAACAGCTAAATGAAAGATATAAAAATCAGCAGAACCAGCTTGATACCTTTTTTGAATCAGCAGGTATTACATCCATTCAGACTTCTTTCGGACTCCTCAAACAGGTGGCCGGAGAAAACGGGAAAGTAAATTATGTACTTGAATTTTAACAGATAAGATGTGACAGGATTGAACACGCGTGACGCGTCACGCGTCACGCGTCACGATTCAAAAATAGATAAGAGGTGACAATATTAAACACGCGTCACGCGTCACGCGTCACGCGTCACGATTCCCATGTCAATTCTATATATTACAGAACAGGGAGCAGAATTAAAGAAAAAAGACAAAGTTTTACTTGTAGAAAAAAGCGGTCAGTTAATCCAGTCAATACATGCCTTTAAACTGGACCAGATTGTTATCATGGGCATGATAAACATTTCCCCTCATACGATAGCTTTCCTTCTGGAACAGGGGATCGATACGGTTTTTATGTCTGTTAAAGGAAAATACAGGGGAAGGCTTGTTTCACAGTTCGGAAAAAATATAGTATTACGTCAGATTCAGTTCCGTAAACTGGATGATGAAAAAGTTGTTCTTACCCTTGCAAAAGCCTTTGTAGAAGGCAAACTCAAGAATTACAGGACAGTCCTGAGGAGATATAACAGAGAACTGAATAACATTGAAATAGAAAAATCCCTTCATCAGATAAGGAATTTAATAGAAAAAATTCCTCATGCAGATAACACTGATACTGTAAGAGGTTATGAAGGAAAGGGTTCGGAATGTTATTTTCGTTCTTTCAAACACCTGTTGAAATCAGGTGAATTTACCTTTGATGAAAGAAACCGCCGTCCTCCTAAAGACCCTGTAAATGCAATGCTGAGCTTCGGTTATACCCTTCTTGTTAATATTGTCCAGACCCAGGTAAATATAACAGGCCTTGATCCTTATCTTGGAAGTCTTCATACAGTTGATTACGGCCGTCCTTCCCTTGTTCTTGACCTTATGGAGGAATTCCGCCCTCTGATTGTGGATCTTCTTGTTTTGAGGCTCATAAATAAAGGCATTATAAAATTGAGGGATTTTCATTTTGCCGATGAAGAAGACCTTCAGGATGATGAGGTTTATCCTGTAAGACTCACTCATGAAGGGATAAAAAAATTCATAATAAATTATGAAAAACAGCTTGATACCGTGGTGGTTTATCCCGGAAACGGCCATAAGCTGACTTACAGGCAGATAATACTCGAACAGGCAAGGAAGCTTGTAAGACACCTGAAAGAGGAAGAAGTATATTCTTCTTTCCTTACCAGATAGGAGATAATTCTTTTGTACGTAGTGGTATCCTATGATATTATCGATGATAAAAGAAGAAATAAAATAGCGAAAGCTCTTCTCTGTTACGGAAGGAGGGTTCAGAAGAGTGTATTCGAGTGTCTTCTTGAGGAAAAACATTTCCTTGAAATGAAGACAGCCATAGAAAGCCTTATAGACTTTGAACATGACAGTGTCCGTTATTATTTTCTATGTAAAAAATGTGTTCCTGCTATAGAGATTTCCGGATGGGGCACTGTATCGGAGGAGGAAAAAACAATAATCATATGAATGAAACAGTGGAAGATTTTATAAAGAAATCCATTAAAATTTTTGTATTGATCATTATGTTAATCCTTATGGTATGGGCATTTATTGAGTTTGCTGTCATTCACTGTTACAGTCTGTATCAGATTGATCTTAAACAATTAATAGATAAATGTAATAAAGAAGCGCCTGAATTGATGTTTTTTTGTGCAATCACCCTGTTATTATCTCTTCTGGTATTTCCTTTTGTAGTATTTGTGACGGCAGATAAAGCCGGCGATTGGAGAAAAATTACTGAAGAGACTTTAAGGAAATTGAACGGTAAAGTTAATACAGAGAGATTGAGTTTATTTATAAATAAATATGGCTCAAAAGAAAAGTTGACTGAAAAACTGAACCGTTCAGGTTTCAATCCTGAAGAAATTGAATTGATTTTATCTACTTCTGAAAAGACCGTAGAAAAGGATATGCATGCAGGGCTTTTAATGAATGTTCCTCCGTGGATGAAACATCTTCAAAAACTTCTCAAGTTGTATTTTATCATTATTACTCTGTATTTTCTCTGTAATGCTTATACAGAAGGCTTTCATAATCTGAGAATTCACGGGTCTGATGCAGCCGGTAATCCTGTTTTACTTATAGCCGGTCAGAAGATTACGGAACTGCAACAACAGAAAATTATTTCATATCTTGTAATCATTATTTCATCTTATACATTATATGCCTTGTTTTATGTCATTATGGTGCTCTGCCCGTGTATAAAAGAAGAGAGAGACGAGTTAATGGAACTAAAGAAATTCATGTAATGGCAGGTGGACAGATTATGGAAAATGGCAATAGTTTAGGGGAATTGAGAATAAAAGCAACTGCTTTAAGAAAACATAAAAATTACTCTGATGCTGTGAATATTTACCGTGCTATATGGACAGATTATCGTTCTCTCTGTAATGAATGGGATGGGTGGGGTTACGCTTTCTGTCTGAGAAAGTTAAAATTATTAGAAGATGCTCTTTCTGTATGCAGGGAAGTTTACAGAATAAAAAAAGATTTTAACTGTGGAAGAGAGCTTTATGCATGGTGTATCTATGATCTGGAAGTTAAAAAAGATTCTTCTGAAATCCGTGAAGAAACCTTTTTAAAAGGGGCAGACGCAATTATATCTCTCTGCGGTTTTGACCCTTATTCTCCTTATTCTCCATATGTGAGTACAGTATTTAAAGTTCTGGATTATCTGAAATCAAAGGCAATATATTCTGTTGGAGATATTATGAAATGGACTGACAGGGTGGAGTCGGAAAAACTTCCTTTCGAATGTTATTCCCGTACTGGTAAGTCGGGTAAAGTGCTGAGAATTTCTTCTTATAAAGAGAAATGGTATTTATTCCGTACAGAAGCACTCTTTAAACTTGAACAGTATAAGACATGTCTTGACCTGTGTGAAGAAGCGTTAATAGAAATTCCAGGACAGCATTTTCTTAATGCCATATGGTTTAAAAGAAGAAAAGCTCTGTGTAAATGGCATCTTCAGGACAGGGAAGAGGCACTGTCCGAATTAAAAGATGTTTTAAACCAGAAAAAAGAATGGTTTATTCAGCATGAGATTGCCGGTTTTTATTTCGAACAGGGTCAGATTGATGACGCCCTGAGTTATGCCCTTGATTCCGCTCTGAATTACGGAGAAACTGAATTTAAATGGGAATTATTTCATTTGCTCGGTCTTATTTTAAAATCTAAAGGCAATATGGATATTGCCAGAAAGCATATTCTTCTTTCTGCAAAGGTCCGTGAAGAAAAGGGATGGAAAATTCCTGAAAAACTTTCCGGATTGATAGAAGAATTTAGTCTTGATACATCTTCTGTTCCTTCTTCGAAAGAACTTCTGGCAGAATTGAAAAAGCACTGGACTTCTTTAAAATTTTCAGAGAAGCCGAAATTTGTCGGAGTGATAAAGAAAATCCTTCCGAATGGCAAAGCAGGTTTTATACAGGGCGACAGGGGTAAGAGTTATTATTTTAAAGTAAAATCGTATAAAGGCCACAGAGATGACCTTGAGGAAGGTGTGCCGGTAAGTTTTTATCTGGAGAAAGGTTTTGATCATAAAAAGGGTAAAGAGTCTGAAGAGGCAGTGAGGATTGAGTTGGATTATTGAAAATATGGTTCTAATTTTTGAGAAAAGCAAGGATTATTTTATATTACCGTAGAACTTAATATATGACCTGTAATATAGATATTTGATGTTTCGACAAAATAATAAATATTGGTAATGTTATTTATTCCTGTAACACTTTTTGTTCCTCTATGGATTAGAGGTAAAAATGCGAGTCTTACTGCAGGCACATGAACAATTGATGAATGAGGTGAGTTATATGATTAAACAAATCGCTCAACTTATACAAAAGCAAATTCCCCTCGGGTCTAAAGCAACCTTCTTTTTAAAAGATGGCCACAGAGCTACAGGAGAACTTCTGGAAAAAGGTGATTATTATATTGTTGTTGATAACAGTTCAAATAGTGAAACAATACTTTGCAGTGCTATAGAAAGGTGGCATGTTAATAAAAATGGTATTATACCCGAAATATTCCCTGCTAAATCATTAGAACCTGTTAAATCCGATGTACTGGAGAAGTTTTTAGAAATCAAAGCAGAATTCAAGGTAAAGATTGAATCTTCAAATATTAACGTGTCTGAGCCGGATTTTGAAATCCCTGATGAATTAAGTGATAATATAAGAGTAAAGAAAATTTTGAACCAGATAAAGGATAAATATAATCATGCTAAAAATAATAAGGAACTCGGTAAACAGTTTGGAAGAATACAACAGATATATCAAATAGTAAAAGAATTATCAGAACTGCATATAAATTCACCTGAAATCCTGAGACTTGCTGGATATATTTCTTATATCAATGATAAAATAAATGAAGCTTTTGAATATTATAGACTTAGTGCTCTTACCGGAAAAAGTAGAGAAAGCTGGCTCGATACAGCTTCAGTTGCAATAATAAAAAAGAAAAAAGAAATAGGCTGTTACTGCCTTGAGAGATTTTTTTCTTCCACTCCTGTTGAAAAATCTCCAGAATGGTTTGTTTATATCAATCTAATTTCAATTCTTCATACCTGTCTTTTATTAACAAAGGTGATGAAAGATAGAGAACTTAAGAGGGAAGAACTTGAAGTTTTAACTCAGACACTGATATATCTTCTGGCACATAATGAAGAGGAAGAAAAAGCAAAAGAATTAACAGAAGTTTATCTGTACGGTGAACTTAATATTGAATTATTAAAAACATATATTGAGTTAATTAGAAAACCTTTAGATGAATATATTAATTGTATTAAGACCTTTAAAGCTCTTCCTGAACAATTTAATGAAGAGAAAATACAAATAGAACCAGATGGTCATATATATAAATTTATTTCAGATAAAAATATATCCAATAAAGGATATGGATTTATCCGTGATAAGTCCGGAAAAGAGTATTACTTTAAGCTGGAATCTGTTGAAGATGAAGAATTAGAAATAACTTTACTCTCATCACGTTATGTAAAAAACCATCAAATACCGGTTTTTTTTGATTCTTATAAAGGTCACAGGGGGCTTATAGCAGTAAAAATTTATCAGCATAAAAATACAGGAGAACTGTACGAATGTGCCTGTAAATATGCTGACAACGGTTTTTATTCTAAAGCTATTTTATTAATGAACAGAATTATTTCTATCAATCCCGTTTATTTAAAAGCAAAAGAAAAATGTGAGTTATGGAAAGAACATATAACAGGATCAGAACTTAATTCAGTCAGGGGATTATATGAAAAAGCAAAAATAGCCCTGGATAGTGAAAAAGATCATAAAAAAGCAGAAAGACTTTATAAAGAATGTATAGAAAAAAATATGAATTTTGAAAGTTCTTTAAAAGATCTTGCTCAATTACTGGCAAAAGAGGGGAGAGAAGAGGAAGCAATAGAGATTATTAAAAAACATCAGAATAGAGTGGAAAATAAAAAATCTCTGGACAATTTATTAATATCTATATCTCAAAAAGGAGGATTTTATGATATAGCCATACCTCTCCTGGAAAAATATTTGCATAAAGAAACAGAGTTACAGAAAAAATCGCATTATATTTATCAAATTGGATATTGTTATTTTAAAAAAGAAGATTATGAAAGAGCAAAGATAAATTTTAATGAAGTTATCAGGCTCAGGGGCAGAGATAATGGGATTTTAAGAAATATAGCACTCTGCCTGTATAACCAGAATAAAATTGATGAAGCAGAAGAAATGCTTAAAAATATTGCTGTTTATTATGATGATAAATCATTAAAATTACTCGAAGATATTAAACAGGCAAGAGAGACAGGAGTAATAAAAAAAGAAAGTGAAATTTATGCCAGACTTTCAGAGTTCACAACTGAAAAAATCAGCAAGCTTGTTAGATTTTATTTAGATAGATGTGAACTTCAGGGGATTGCAGAAGACAAAAAGCAATCAAAAACATTTACCAGAAGAGATATTTTCAGTCTTGAAGAACTCGCCAAAACACTGGGTAGAACCAGACCGAATGAAAGGGCAGAGTATTATCTGTCTGCAGCAAAGATTCAACTGTTATTAAAAGGAGAAGAAGGTTATGACAGATGTCTTTCATATCTTCGAAGATCTTTTTCTTCAAAAGGAGATGCAGCAGTAGTAGAAAAACATCTTGATGTTGCAAGAACCTATTATTGTGAAGCCTTGAGATTAACTACTGAATGGGGAGCCGAACCGGACATTACTCTGGCTAAATATTTTTATTCTTATCTGAATGATAGGAATTTGTTGTTAAAGCAGTTAAGTAATTGTGGTGAAAGTTTTCTGTATGTATGTGATAGAATTCAACATGATAATATGTTTATGCCTTTATTATATTCAAGCATATATAATACTAAAGTAGGGCAATTAATTTTTCCATTATTATTTAAAAATTTAAAACAAAAAAGTCTGAGATTTATTTCTGATTACCTGGGGGAGGATATTAAAGATGTGGATGATATAGAAACATATACATCTTTATGGGACAGAGCAAGGTTGCGACTGGATAATGAACTTTCTCATATTTCAGATGAATTATTCATCGGGAATTTCAGACTAACAACAGCAACACTGGAAGATAATATTAAAAGAATTAACAGGATCAGTAGCAGTCTATTTTTTGAACTGGATAAATATAGATTAAATAAACTCAATAAAATTCTTGAAATAGTTCTTGAATTATGTAAAAAAGACAATTTTGCAGATCAGGATAGAGCCTGTGATTTGATTGAAAAAGATTGTAAGATCCTGTTAGAAGAAATAGAAAAAAGCCCTACGAAAATTTCTATTGAAAATATATATCCTATTGTCCAGCAATTATTTTCAGACATAACTTCGTTTAAGGAGGATTTATATACAAGTAAAACACCAATAGTTTCCTTAAAATTACCTAAAGAATCCTATCCTGATAATAATGAATACATAGAACTGGAGATCAATGTCGAAAATGAGAAATGGTGCAGTCCTGCAGAAGCACTTGAATTGATTGTTCATGAAGAAATAGATTCTTTTAAAATCTGTAATAGAGAAAATAGATTATATGAATCTCTAAAGGGTGGTGAAAATCGTACCCTTATAGTTCCAGTAAAAATACAGAAAAAAATCCTTGATGCAAAAACTTTTCCTTTATCTTTGTATGCCAGTTATAAGACAATAAATGGAGAAGTTAAAAATACTGATTTAACCAATGTTTCTATTAAACTTTATTCTGAAGAAGAGTTTCAGGAAATTGATAATCCATATTCTGAAGGTAATATAGTAAAAGAACCAACGATGTTTTATGGCAGAGATGAATTGATTAATAAAATTTCATCATTAATACTTACGTCTTCATTGAATCAAAGTTTCATAATTTACGGTCAGATGCGATCCGGTAAATCATCTATACTTTACCACTTAAAAAGAAAAATTCAAGATAAGGCTATTGTTATTGATTTCAGTATCGGAGATATTATAAATAAATTTTCTCTGGAAATATTTCTCTGGAAAATTCTGGAAATTTTGGAAAATTTCATTGAAGATACAGAGATTGATAATAGTATTTCTTCCTTAAATTTTCAAGCACCATCTTTATCAGATTTCAAGCATCATCCTTTTGAAAAATTTACACATATATTAAATAGATTTAACAGAGAAAGAAAGATTCATCCCTTCTGGAAAGATAAACCTGTAGTTTTAATGTTGGATGAATTTACGTATGTTTACGGAGAAATTATAAAAGGTACAATAGGAGAAAATTTTATGAAATCCTGGAAAGCATTATTTGAACAGGATTGTTTCAGTATAGTTCTTGTGGGCCAGGATGTTATGCCAAAGTTTAAACAAAAGTTTCCCAATGAACTGGCTGTATTTAAAGATGAAAGAGTAAATTATCTAAACAGGGATTCTGCAAATAAATTAATTGATGAACCTGTTCGTATTGGTGGCCGTAAGGGAAAAAGCAGATTTATCGGAAAAGCTATAGAAAGAATAATATCTTTAACTGCAGGGAATCCTTATTATATTCAGATGATTTGTAATCGTCTCGTTCAATATATGAATAGAAAAAAAATTATATTTGCAAGTGATATGGATGTTGAAAATATTAAAAATGAGATGATTAAAGGTACAAACAGTCTTGGAATTGACACGTTTCATAATCTTATACGTTCAGGTGACGTGTCTCAAGATGCAATACCGGAAGAGGATGCTCTTGAGGTGTTAAAAGCTATCGCTCTTGGAAGTAAAACTGGACCATGCAACCGAAGTAATATTACCTGCCATACCAGAGCTTCCGTAGATGAGATTATAGAAGATCTGTTAAAAAGAGAAGTCATAGAGAGGCATGTAGATAATTATTATAAAATTCGTGTGGAATTATTCAAAGAATGGTTATTAGCACATTACGGAGGAAGATGAGATGAACTTTGATTTTGAAAATCCTTTTGCTGATTATGGAAATATTGTCAGAGGAGAAAGATTTATAGGTCGTAAAGAAAGCCTTAAAGTTATTGAAAATAGAATAATAAGGCCAAATGAACCGGGTAATCTGGCTATTATTGGTGAACCAAGGATAGGTAAAAGCAGTCTTGTTTATAAAGCAATTATGGAGAAGAAATCTGAACTGGTTAAAGGCAATAGATTCCCTGTGTGGTTAAATCTTGCTACTTATGATAAGTCATCCATATTTTTCCGTTCTCTTGTAACGGAAAGTCTTGCCGAACTGGAAAATGTCGATAAGATATCTCCAAGGATACAACAGGCAGCAAATAAAGTTTTTCAGGATAAGATGTCCTGGACGGAAGGTTATGGAAAAATACAGAGATATTTTGAGAAAATAAAAAATGAAGGGCTTCATATTATCTTTATTCTTGATGAATTCGATCATGCCCGTTATCTTTTTAAAGGTGATATCTCAGGTTTTCAGGGACTTCGTGAGCTTTCATACAGACCTGAGTGGCGTGTAACTTTTGTTACTACTTCCAGAAGAAGTATAAGAGATATAGAAATGCAAACTCAGGCTATTTCAACTTTTGATGGGATATTTTATAAATATTATCTGGGAATGTTCTCTGATGAAGATAAAATAGAATATTTTGCTAAATTCAATTCATCTATTACATCACTTACCTGTGAAGCAAAAGAAAAAATAGAATATTATTGCGGTGGCTTCCCATATATTCTTGAAATGCTTGGCTATGAAATTATCGAATGTTACAGAGAAAAACATCGGGTTGATATTGATGAAACAGTAGAAAGAATAAAGCAATCATTGCTTGACCAATATGATAGAATGATTGATCTTTTAAAAGAAGATAAAAGTCTTAATAAACTTTTACAGATACTTTTTGGGCCTATTATCGATATACTTCAAACAGATATAGAACAATTCCTGAAATATGGTTTGATTATAACGCTAAAGGATGATGTATATCAGGCATTCTCAAAACATTTTAATGAGTATCTGAACATAATTGAAAGATATATAGATATATGGCCACTCTGGAGCGAAACAGAAAGAAAACTCAGATTTGTGATTGCTGAAATCTTAAAGGGCGAATATGGTATAGACTGGGTCAATAAGCTTGAAAAAGCACAGGTAAAATTAAAACCTATTTTTGATGAATGTAAAAAATTACAGTTAAAGGAAGAAAAGACTTTTGGTAACAGAGCTTCTAAAGATTTACTTGATTTCACATATCCAAGAGAATTATTCAGTATAATTTTTAGCAGATGGGATATATTTAAAAATATTTTTGGAAAAGATCAGAATTACTGGAATCAGAGAGCAGAGTTACTGTCAAAAGTAAGAAATCCTCTGGCTCACAATAGGAGTCAGGTTATTAATGATTATGAGAAAGATATTGCAGAAGGATATTGTAAAGAAATACTATCTGCATTATTGAAGTTTTAGAGTAATTACAAAAATTACTGTCCGAAAAAGATTAAGTCGCTATTTACCTATTGCGAGTATGTAAAGAAACTTTAGATGCCTTGGAAATTAATGGTTTTGTGCAGGTAAATTATTCAGCAAATATGACAGTAAGATCTATTTCTAATTCATCATTAAATATGCCTACTTTTATTTTATCATCTTCTGCGTAAATTTCCGGGAAATCATATATGTTATCTTTGTTAAGCTTATAAATATCTACTCTTTTATTTACGGGATCGACTATCCAGTATTCTTTTATAGCATACCTCTGGTATAATCTGCGTTTATCTTTTATATCTCTTTTTGTAGATGAAGGAGAGAGTATTTCCACAACAAGGTCAGGTGCCCCACAGCAGCCTCTTCGTGTTATTTTTTCTTTATCACAGACGACAATTATATCCGGCTGCACTACATTGGAGGAATTTTCAAAGGTTTCCCCTTCTTCCGGTAAAATGACATCAAAAGGTGCGTCAAAGGCTCTACATTTTTTTCCTCTTAAATATATTACAAATTCGGCAAGCAGCTGTGCAGAAACTCCCTGATGCATATCACTTGCGCCGGGTGACATACTATATGCTTTCCCGCCTATTATCTCGTAACGTTTACCATCCTGCCATGAAGCATAGTCTGAATATGTGTATATTTTATTTTCTTTTGTTACTGGTTCTGACATAACTATCATCTCCTGTGATTATTATATCAGATTCTATGCTGCTTCAGGAGTATTTTTTGAAATTATAAAAATTTTGTAGAGGATATTATCCTTATTTTGTTGAATATTTTTAGAAAGTAATATAAAGGAATTTTTTTTGTAAAGGTTTGTGTTTTTTGTGCTAATTTTGAGCGATTCGAGGATCTCATCAAAAAAATCGAGAATGAGTATTCATGCGAGGTTTGCCTTTGCGATCCTCGAATCTGCGAATCCTTGTACCGTAAGGGTTCAGTGGACAGGGGGGGATGGGGTACAAAAAGATAGAAAAAAAACATGGTGGGATCCTCGAATCCGCGATCAGAAATGCTTGCCCTGTAAGGCGCATTACATGGTGCGGTCGGAATCGTTGACCTGATTAAAAAGGGATTGTGACTGAACCTTGACTGTATACCGATAAGAATTTTATCATTGTCGGAATCGTTGACCTGATTAAAAAGGGATTGTGACTTAACTAATT
>JBEHWO010000169.1:0-13292 GCA_040217695.1 Vulcanimicrobiota bacterium
TCTATATCGTGACGCGTAACGCGTAACGCGTGACGCGAGGATGATAACCGTTCTAACAATTTGCCAGGGTTATTTTCTTACAGTCCCTAACTATAATATAACATTCATAGATTTAGTTGATAGAAAAAATAATTATTACCAGTTTACAACAAAATCGTTGCAATAGCAACCATTTTATATAATTTTTAATAAAAATAACTTGCAGAAAATTGAACGTAATGATACTATAAATAAAATATATTTATATAAGAATCGTAACGCGTAACGCGTAACGCGTAACGGGTTTATCTCTTTACGCATTACGCATCACACATTACGCTTTACGAGGTTACTATTTATGGATAGTTATCAAACTAACAAAGAATATAAAAATGAACAACTTAGAGCATTTTTTTGAAAGTGAAACACTCATAATTGAATTACTCGTCCTTGTAACAATTGTTGCTGTAGTGGCACAGAGATTGAGGATGCCATACACAGTGGCTCTTGTAATCGCAGGGCTTTTTGTCACCAGCCAGTCTCCTGTAAATATTGAGATAACACCTGAACTCATACTGGGTATATTTATACCTCCCCTTGTGTTCGAAGCAGCTTTCCATGTGGAATTCAATGTGCTGAGGGATAATTTTACGTCCATATTAATGCTTGCCGTACCCGGAGTCATAATAACTACATTGATTGTGGGAGCTATTATAACATGGGGAACAGGTATAGCCATACCAGTAGCAATAGTATTCGGTGCTCTTATCTCTGCCACAGATCCTGTAGCCGTAGTGGCACTGTTCAGAACACTCGGTGTTTCAAAAAGACTTGCCGTAACGGTAGAAGGAGAAAGTTTATTCAATGACGGTACTGCCATAGTACTGTTCAAGCTGGCTCTGGCTGTGGTATTAACCGCTTCATTTAACCTTCCCTTATCTGTACTGAGTTTTTTAAAGGTTTCCTTTATGGGACTGTTGATAGGAGGGGTTTTAGGATGGATAGCCTCACAGATTATAGCCCGCATTGATGACTATCTTATAGAAATAACCATAACAACCGTTCTGGCCTATGGCAGTTATCTTATGGCAGAAAATTTTCATGTAAGCGGCGTGCTTGCAGTGGTGGCTGCAGGCATATCAAGCGGGAACCTTGGCCCCAGCGGAATGTCTCCCACGACTAAAATAGTTCTTTACAATTTCTGGGAATATCTGGCTTTCCTGGCAAATTCAATGGTTTTTCTTTTCATAGGACTTAAAATAAATATATCTACAATAGTAAAAGATATGGATGATATACTGGTAGCTGTTATTGCAGTATTAATCAGCCGTGCCATTGTTGTATACGGGCTTTCATGGCCTGTACACCACTATCTGGGAGGATATATGCCGAGAACGTGGAGACATATTCTATTCTGGGGAGGGCTCAGAGGGGCACTGAGTCTTGCTCTGGCTCTTACACTCCCTCTGAATTTACCGAACAGGGAACTGCTTCAAACAATGGCTTACGGGGTTGTACTGTTCACTCTCCTTGCACAGGGCACAACCATTCAATTTATATTAAAAAAACTCGGACTTACTGAAAAACCTGAAAGAAGGCTGACAAGGGAAAAGAAGTGGGGGAAACTCTATTCCACAAGAGCAGGTATTCAGAGTTTAATAAGATTAAAGGAAGAAGGTATTCTTTCCGGTGACATATGGATCGGTATGAGTGAAGAATATGATGAGATTGATGAAAAACTCACAAAAGATCTGACGGACCTGTTCGCAGAATATCCTGACATGGAAAAAGAAATACTTATTCAGGCAAGAAGAGATGCTTTAACAGCAGAAAAAAGCGCCCTTGGTGATGCACTTCACAGAGGCCTTCTTTCCGATGAAGTTTATACAGAGTTAAAAGAAGAAATAGATAGAAGACTTGAAGCTCTGTCTGTTATAGAATCATGGGAGTAATGTAAATGAAAACACTCATATGTGCCATAAGAGGCGGTCAGGCAAGTAAAAAAACCCAGGAGAAAGCAATCGATATTGCAAAAGAAAGAGGTTTTAATATAACATTTCTCTATGTTATAGACAACAATTTAATTGAAAAATCTGACCACACCATCAGGGTGGAACTCAAAGATGAAGTAATAAAAATGGGAAGGCTTCTGTTACGTATAGCCAGAGCCAGGGCAAAGAAAAAAGAAGTGGAAGCGGATTTTATAATAGATGAGGGCACAATAAGAGAAGCCATAGAGAAATGTATCACTGAAAAAAAAGCTGAACTGCTCATTCTCGGCAGCCCGAGAGAAGAACACAATCAAAAATATTTTAAAACAGAACAGATAGGAAAATTTGCCGAATTAATTACAGCCTCCACGGGAGTAAAGGTAGAAATAGTATAGAAATGAGGAGTAAATGACGGGTATTTTTTTACTCGCCACTCACTACTCACTGTATCGTGACGCGTAACGCGTAACGCGTAACGCGAGGATAATAATCGTTCTAATATTTTGCCAGAGTTATTTTTCTTACAGTCCTTATCCGTGTTTTGCCAGATAACCTGCCACTCCGTCGGAAGTAGGTTTCATGGCTTCTTCCCCTTCCTTCCAGTTGGCAGGACATACTTCACCATGGGTATCTACAAACTGCAGTGCATCAAGTGTACGAAGTGCTTCGTCAACACTTCTGCCAAGAGGTAAATCATTGACCAGTGCATGACGTACCACACCTTTCGGATCTATAAGGAAAAGTCCTCTTAAAGCTATAGATTCATTGACCAGCACTCCGTAGGCCTTTGATATATTTTTATCCAGATCTGACACAAGAGGATATTGAACATTTCCTATACCTCCCTGATCACGGGGAGTATTTTTCCATGCCAGATGGGTAAAGTGTGAATCTATGGAGATTCCGATGACTTCACAGTTCTTCTTTTTAAATTCGGCCAGTTTTTTATCAAAAGCTATAATCTCGGTAGGACATACAAAGGTAAAATCCAGAGGATAAAAGAATAAAAGCACATACTTGCCTCTGAATTTCGACAGACTCAGTTCTTTAAAGGTATTATTCGGCATAACTGCCTGAGCTTTAAAATCGGGGCCTTCTTTTGTTACAAGACACATACACATCTTCCTTTCTCTATTTAAACAATCAAGAATAATATTTCATTATTTTAACCGATTATCTTTTATGTGTCAAGATTTTTTTCAATAATTATCAACTCTGTTCTTCATCAAAACCTTTCTGTAATTCCATCTAAAATTATCAAGTTTTTCCTCTGTAATAATACCCTGTATATAAAGCTCAAAGGCTGCGGAAAGATTATTTCTCGCTTCCATTAAAGATTTATCATTCCCGGATGTTCCGCCTGTTGTTTTAACGTGAACAATATATTCGGGAGGAAATCTCAGGGTTACATCTGACACGGGAGCAGGGTGGAATTTTTCTTTTACAGGCTTAAAATCAGCTTTTACTTTATTCATTTTTTCCTGAAGAGCTTTAAATGTAATTTTAACTTCAGATGTGTATAAAAAAACCTCACTTTTTTTCTGCTTTTCCCGGGCAAGGGCAATATGTTTTTCCACAAGCCCTGCAATTGAAGATATTTTTTTTTGCCTGACTCTGAAATTTTCAGCAAATATTTCTTTGAGACTGCGTATATAATCGATTTCTTCCCTGTATTTTTTAGAATCTTTCCCTGTAAAAAACCTTTCCTCTTCCGAAAGACCGGCCATGGTAACACTGTAATACGATGACATGGTTTTTATATATTCCATATAGGCTTCTGCTATATTTAAATGAACAAGTGATTCTATAAGAAATATATGGCATGCAGCTATTTTTTTTTCTTTTTCATATGTTATGGGAGGCAGTTTTTTAGTAACACCTATAAATTTTGCAAAATCCACAAAATTTCCGGCACTGTCTCTCAGCTTCAAATCTACATGATCACTCCAGCAGAGTGCTATAATATCTCCCCTGGATACCTTCTGTCCCGGTTCCACTACGGGCCTTACGTGGCCATAGGTAAGGTACAAACCCCCTGAAGACATAACAGTTACTCCATATTCTTCACCGTACCAGTTAATCACATCTGTTACTATGCCATCCCAGAGAACAGGTATTTTCGTGCCTTTCTCAAGATATATGTCATAACCATAATGCAATCCCGCACGGCGTCTGTATTTCGATGTTGTTCGCCAGTCCTGAAACCTTCCTGTTACCTCTGCAAGAGGAAAATATTTCCTGGTCAGGTTCAGATAATCGGTAAGAGGAGAAACGGAAGTAATAGTAACTTTCGTAACAGGTTCGGAACGGATATGACTCAATTGCAATAATTTAAGCCTTGCCCCTGCAAGGCGGGCTTTCAATTTCGTATCTGTTTTTCTACAATCATGAAGTTTTCTGTAATAGAGATCCTGCAGGTTTTCCGGCTCCGAAGAGGCAGGAGCACATAAGGAGATAATAAGATATGCAATAATTATAACACAAATATATTTGTTACACATAAATAAAATATATTGCAAAAATTCTGCCATAGTTCCGTAAAAAACAAACAGGCACAGTTTTCTGGAAAACTGTGCCTGTCAGATAAAAATTTACGGCTTTAAATTTGTGATAGTATCTACATGTCTGGTGCCGGTATTAATTCTGAAGACATTATCTCCTTCACTGTTTGTAACATAAAGGTAGCCTTCATCCCTGGCACTGCTGGTCATATCATAAGGATCGTTCAGGGTGCCTCCTGTAATAGTAAAATCTGACACTGTCCCGGTCAGATCAGCCTGCGTTATTGTATTGGACAGCATATTTCCAACAAAAACTCTGCTAAGATCATGGAAAATATCCACGCCATAAGGTTGATTACCGGTATTAAAGGATGTAACTGCATTGGTGCCTGTGATCATTATTGAAGCATTATTGGAACCGAAATTACCGGTAAGAGCGTATACTGAACCAATGTCTATATCCATAGGTGAATTTCCGACAGCAACAGAGTTCGGATCAGTCAGAGGATTGGCAGCAGTTAAAATAACAATTTTATTATCTGCCGTAATATAAAGTCGATTATTGTAATATCCTATGTATCTGGCATTTGTGGTATTCGGTATATTATATACTGTAGTATAGGTATTCGGATCAGAATTTAAAGGAGTTGTTAACTGTGCAATAGGAATAACAAGCAAATCGGCATTGTTATTATCTACAATATAAAGATTGGTGTTATCTGTTGTTATACCCATGGGTTTTCTTGCATTTGTTCCGGGCGGAAGAGGTATTGTTCTTCCCGTAGAGGCTCCGTCGGTAATCTGAGAAATATTGGCACTGTTAAAATTTGTGACAAATATCTGATTATTATTTGTTGTTGTTATCCACTCAGGGTTTGTTCCTATACCGGTGCTGACATGACTGGCAGTCGTAGCACCGGGAAGGAAATAAGCTACAGTGTTACTTTTATATTCTGCCACATATACTCTTCCGCTATCTGTTATTGCTATGCCGCGAGGCTGTCTTGTAGAAGCAACGGGAGTACGTGTATGTGTAGGGGTGGGCCCTGTTGCTGTAGGCGTAGGAGTGGATGTGGGAGGCGTACCTGTAAAAGTTGCCGTAGGTGTGGGAGTAGATGTTGAACCCGGCGGAGGCGGAGGTGGTATATACACTGTAGGTGTTCTGGGATCAGGTGTAGATGTGGGAGGAGAAGTAGGTGTAGGGGTGGGAACAAAAGTACCTTCCTGCATCTGACTGTTTGTCGTACTGTTTGCATTTACACCTGTATTAGTAGTCGCAATTACTGCACCTGCTGAATTAAGAGCTTCAAGTATATAACTGCCTACAGTAATATTTGAAAAAGTAAAATTTCCGTTACTATCTGTAGTGGTTCTTGCAATTTCAGGGCTGCCAAGGGCTGCTCTTAAAATCACTAAAAAATTAGCCATAGTACCTCCCTGACCATCAAGCAGCGTTCCGAGAATATTCCCTTTCTGGGGAGGAACTGCAGTCGGCTGTGACGGATTTACCGGATTGCCTGCAATTGTTCCGGAATCTCCGCATCCGATTACATACAGACCTGACAGGGAAACAAGAATAAATAAAAGGCAGCACAGTTCTAAAATCCTATTTTTTTTCATATTTTCCTCCTTAATAAATTAAATAATTATAATAATATCTATTTTAATATTATACTTATTTAACTATATAATTACAAGTGAATTTTCAGAATTACTTCACAGTGTTTTTTATGACAGGCAGGTTTATTAATGAGGTGAGCATAAATAATACATATATGCTCTCGTGACGCGTAACGCGTAACGCGTGACGGGAGGAAAACGTTTATTAAATGTAACATTGTCAAGTTACTTTTCACTTTAAATTTTTATGACAGCTTCTTTCTTCCATAATATATAATCACCTGTCATTTTTAAACACAATCATAATTTGATTTATTCCAGTCGAAATGATATAATTTTTTAAGTTAATAAAGAAAAACAGGAGTATTACATAAAAGTGTTCTTTAAAAGAAAAAAATCAAAAGCTCTTATGGAAGATCTTTCCTATATAGATGACCTGCTTATTGATAAAGACCTTACAGATAATTTTTCTTCAAAGATTAAAAAATATGAAAAATTACCGGAAAATCTTATTACCTATATAAAAGAAAAAGAAAAACCTATCAGATGCAACATATGGTCAAATCTTTTTATAGCAATCACAAAAGCCTTCAGAGAAGAGCATAGAGAACAGGAAGGTAAATTTTTAAATAAAATTTATTATACCCTCATAGAATTACTGACTGAATTATTTGACAGCCCGGAAGACGAAAACAGTTTTTTTCAGTCTCTCTCTGTTTCTCTCGGAGATTCCGAAGAATACGGAAGAGAACTCATTGTATACAGGGCTTTAAGATATTGTATTCACTATAATGATGAAGAGGGATGTAAAAAAATCCTGGACAGCAGATTTCTTAAAAAAAATGAGATATATTTCTGTTCCCTCGATTTCTCGGATGATACGGACCCTGTGGATCAATCCAAGATCATCAAATGGTTCCTGTACAGATATGATATGGCCAATGCAATCAGATATCTGTCCCTTGTTTCCTGGAAATGGTCCTTTTTGATAAAATTAATCCATATTTTAATAAATAAAAAAGGAGCTACAGTACTGCTGTTTTTATTTATGATATACTGTAACGTGCCCTGGCTCTGGAACGTGAAAATAGAGGAAAGATATTTCTATTACCTTGAATTTGCAGTAATTGCTCTCTTTCTAACCGTATATCTCATAAATAAAGCCACCGCAAAAAAAATAGATGACACAAAGGCAATGCTCCTTTTATTTCAGGTAAGTCTCCCCAGGCTATGGGGAGCAATTCTTATGGGCTTAATCAATATAGCCCTTTCCGATAGAAGCTGGACATTTCCGTTGAGAATTAAAGAAAGGTACTTTTTTATCATATGCATACTGACGTTTATTTCAGCCTATTTATATCTATATCTGGAAGTAAGCAGCCAGGTATCGGATTCAGAGCAGGCCATTTCCAGAACATCCAAAATAGTAACACTCGGGCTTATAGAAGCTTTCTTTTTTTCTTATCTTATCTGCCAGATCTTTGCAGAATCTGTCATTCCCGATCTGGTACCAAAAGAAGAACTGGTTGTTTTCCAGGGACAGAGTCTTTATAATATCTCAGATATTCTTGTAATGCCGAAATTCATACCGACTATAAAATGTTATCCCACTCTTATAATACTCTGGTCTTTCCTGTCACTCCTTATAGGTATGTTTATACAGAATTTCTGGGACAGGGAAAATTTAATAAGTTCTCCCTTCGCCGATGATATGGCTTTAGAGGCGGCACCAAAGCCGGGAGTAGAGGAACGTAAGGCGTGAGGCATAAGGCGTGAGGCGTAATGCGTAAGGCGTGAGGCGTGAAAGTTTACAAAATTTAATAGAGGTGACATATATGAAAATCAAAGGAATAATTCTTATCTTTACTCTGTTATTCATAGTAGCTGCAGAATCTATGGCAAAAAGCGTATGTAAAAAAGAAGAAGATGTCTGGGGCAGCGGTAAATATCCTTATAATTTCAGGGTTATTGATGATAAATTATATGCGGGAGGAAGTTTTTTCAATCCCGAACATCATGGGAACTCGACGGAAAAGGTAAGAAGCTATATAAAACTCCTGAAATCTATGGGAGTAACATCTGTTATTGCCCTCAATTCTCCTTATTCGGAAGAAGAAAAAATAGTAAAAAAAGAAGGTCTCATATTTTACTCATGCCCTATGAATGCGGAAAAAGTACCCAGCAGTAAAGAAACAGATAAAATAATGGAACTGATAGATAAAAAAGCCTATATCCACTGTGAATGGGGGGCAGACAGAACAGGTGCTGTTATAGCAAAGTATTTACGGGTAAGATGTGGCTATAAAGGTTATGACGCATGGAAAGCAGTCGTAACAGAAGGAAGTCATGCAGGTATAATAGGGGGCTTTAAAAAAAATTACGGCAACTCAAAATTATTACTTTATTTCTGGCCTGAAGTGGTTAAAGAAAGCCGGGAAATCTGCGAAATATACGGTATATGAAAGGGAATAATCATATTTTGTAGAATTGTTTAGATAGTGAGTCGTGAAGAATGAGTAGGGGCGTTTAATTAAACGCTCCGGGATTAAATACGCATCACGCATTACGAAACCACCCGTGACGCGTTACGCGTTACGCGTCACGATTATAACGCATTACAGGAGTTAACACATGTCTTTACGGGCAATCAAACCTACACTGGTCATAGGACTTGGCAGACAGGGAAAAAAAATCATTGAAGAATTTAAAAGTGAGCTTTTTTCCAATTTCGGACAATTACCTTCTGTTCAATTCATGTCTGTTAATTTTAAAGATGAAATTCTGGAAGAACAGAATCAGAAAGCAATCATAGAGGACTTCTTTACATTCAGACTGGGGAAAGAATTGCTCGAAGACTGGTTTAAAAGAGCTTGCTCCGTAACTCTTCGAAATGCAGAAGCTTTTATCGATGAGCATAAATTAAGAGAAAAAGATAAAACAGGACTCATAGAAAACCTTCTTCGTAAAAAAGAAGGGGATATTGTAAAAATAAATATCGAAGAAAAGCCTTATATGGGCTATGATGCAGCAGGCCTGAAAAAAGCCATAGAGGAAAACAGCAGAAAATTTGAAATAGAAGGCATTGAAAAGATTCAAAAAATTATAGACAGTAACCTGGTGTCGGGAAAAGAAAAAACTGTTTATGCGCTGGAAGAAGAAATTAAATACAGTAAACTGGCAGATAAAAGCACCCTGTCTTTTCTCGATACCGTTGAAAAAACAATCACGGAAACAGAAGGAACGGTAAAAAAAGAAGGAGAAAAGATAAAGAAAGAAATAGAATTTCAGAAGGCAGAATGGACAAAATTAATTGAGAATACCTCATCTGTCACAGAGTCAGCTATTCCCACACATAGAAAAAAACTTATCGATTGTCTTGAAAAAAAATTGAACCTCCTCGTTACAGAAAAAGCATATAAAGCCATTTTTGAATTACTTTCACATGTCTCTGTCATTATTAAAGGTAAAGTAGAAAAAAACAGAAATAACCTGAATATAATCAGCTATATTCAGGAAAAAATCAAAGGGAATATTTATGACGAAAAAATCGATGAAAAACAGGATATATATGCAGAACAGAGGAAGCATTACGAAAAATTAAAAAATCGTATTAATAAAATACAGGAAAAATTCGATGAGCTTATAGAAACAGAATGGCTGACACTGGATAATAAAGACGAATTTCTTTCGAAATTTACCGGTTTTATAAAGAGCTATTTTATACCTGCCGAGAAAGAAGAAACTATAACACCTGTAAATATAAAGCTCGGTCTTACCATGGATGAAATGACATTGCTTCCGAAATCCGTATGTGACGACATGGAAAAGAAAAGCTGTACATGGGCAGAATATAACAGATGGATTAAACGTGAGATAAAAAAAATAAAAAACAGAGATGCCATGGCAGAAGATATGAAGGATGCTGTAAGAGCCTCTTCAAGATCAATATTATGGGCAAATATTGACAGTATTTCCTCAAAAATAGACCAGAAATTAAGAGACACCACACTTATAGCTAACAGAAAAATTTTAAATGAAAAAGGCTTTGAACTCGTAGAAGCAAACGATTTCGATATATTTCTGATAGCTTCTCTCGACGATCCTC
Organism: Vulcanimicrobiota bacterium; assembly: GCA_040217695.1. GTDB lineage: Bacteria > Vulcanimicrobiota > SpSt-956 > SpSt-956 > JAKJGF01 > CALARM01. The sequence continues at coordinate 10,197 of JBEHWO010000169.1, forward strand.
TGGCAACAGGCATATATATAGATACTATCTATCTTGCAGAAGAAAGGGTAAGATATAATCACGGTACATCAAACAGATATGGTCTGCTGCTGTTACCGGCAGTGATGGAAGGTGAAATACAGGATAAAAATGAAATACAGTCGCTGTCTTACATTTCCCTTGCCGAACTGGATCATTTCCTTCAGGGTAAAGGCTTCAAACAATATTATTATCCCGGCCTCTATGAAATAGAAAACACTGATAAACCCTTTAAAACAGTATTTCTTGTAGATTATATAAACAGTCAGGGATTTGCCGTTGAGAGTGAGAAAGAAAGAGAAAAGATGTTCCGGGAAATGCTCAGAGCTATGATATTAACACCTCTCGGCCCAAACCTGAAATCCCTTCCCGCCATCTCTGCATCACTTCAGGGTGATATTTCGGGTAAAAATACATCTTACGGCTCTTTCGGAATAAGTCTTATGTATTTCCCTGCAGACCTGGTAAGAAAACACTGTGCCTGCCTTCTCGGTGAAAAGATTATTTCACAGCTCTTTATAAGAGACGATTTTTCAGAAGGTAAACTGAAAGAAGAAACCGATGCTTCCGTAAATCTTATTAACTCTGTAGAAGACAGTTCCTTTATACCGAAGACTCCGAAACTTGACAGAAAACAATTTGAAAATGCAGACCCTTCTGTTCTGGTTAATCGCATAAAACATGAATCAGGTCTTCTGGAAAGCCGTTTTGCAGAGGAAACAGAAAAAGATTTTGCAAAACAGTTACAGGAAAATCTGGAAAAACTGGAAAGTAACATAAAAGAACATATAGATAAACTTTCAACAGATACTTCATGTGCACTGAAAAGTGCCGCCCTATTTGTAGAGACCATTTACAATGAAGTAAAAGCAAAAAAAGAAGCAATACAGAAAAAATTAAAACATACGGAAAATTTTGTAAAGGAAGATGAGGAAAGACATTTCAAAAATTTTGACATACTGCAGTCTGCAATAGATTCTTTTGTAATACCATTCTTAGGAACTGTACTGCCTGCAAGGAGAATTGATTTAATAGGATATCTGTCTATCCTGCCTGTTGTAGGTCTTCCCGTTATTATAATAATTTTAAGTATCCTTTCTTTTCTCTTACTGTTAATACCTCTGGTAATAATATTCTTTACTTATACAGTTTATTTTGTAAAATATCTCCTGTCCTGGAAACGCTATTATGAGAAATACTTCGAATCCCGGGACAGTCTCTTCAACCATATAGATAAAAAAATACTGAACAGAGGACAGCTTATATCACTTAAATTCAAGCTGAAGCAGATGGAACGTATGGAGGAAATCTGCTGCAGCAAAAAGGATTACCTGGATAAAACGATAAAAAAACTGTCACATATTGCCCGTGATCTATATGAAGAAAGTAAAGAAGCAAAAGAGGAAATCTTTGAGCCCCGGGGGTCTCTCACCTATCTGCTCATAACGGATAAAGACATAGAAAGATACAGAAAAGACGGACCGGATACCATTTCTTACGAAGGTAAACAGCTTTACGAAACTCTCGGTAACTGGGATGAAGAGCAGGGATACTTAAAAGAAAAAATAAGAAAATCCCTCTGGAACCGCTATGCCTTTATAGAAGAAATGAGTGCAGATGAACTGCTCAGAGAACAGGATAATTCCCTTGAAAAAATAAGTGAAATACTGAGAATGAGCCATCCTTTCTGGACTGTAGATGAAATAAAAATACGCCAGAGAGGAAGTACCGGAAAGATATATTTTTGCGGCGTAAATTCCTCGGAAGAGAGTTTTATTGCAAAAGGCCTTAAAGAAAACTCACTTTTTTCCAATATGATATTTTTCAGCCTGAATGATCGTCATTTAATACTCCTGGGTCAGGTAGAAACAGGTGTACCTCTTTTTGCACTGAAATCATTTAATCAGATGAGAAAAAGTTACAAATTCATTTCCGCACAAAAAATGTATTCTGCCATTGAAGGCGCAACTACTGACCCGGTGCCACTTAAAATGACAGAAAAATACAATCATATAAGGAGAACCTATCTTCCAGCCAGGTTTCTTGATATTTATATTCCGCCTCCCGATATGGAAGAAGAAGACATATATGAAAATCTTTCCGAAAATCCGGAATTAATGGTTATAATAGAAGAAAAACTGCAGAAATTGATAGTAGAGAAAGGGAAAGATAATATTATAAAAAAATTACTGGAAATTATGACAGAAAGAGTAATTCTGACGGATGAAAGAGACGTAATTCAGGAATATATAAAGTCTGTTCGTAACGCGTAACGCGTTACGCGTTACAATTCTCACATAAACTATAATAGAGAAAGGTAGAGGATATTATGACAGAAAAAATAAACAGAAGGACCTTTATAAAATCCTGTGCCGCTTTGTCTGCTTTCTGTATGGGAGCGGAACATATAATAGCCGGTGATAACAGCCTGGATATTATAATAAAAGGAGGAACTATTGTTGATGGTTCCGGCCATGTACGTTTTACAGCAGATCTGGGAATTAAAAAGAATATTATTTCTGCCATAGGAGATCTGTCTGTTTACTCTGCAGGGAAAATAATAGATGCCACAGGAATGATAGTTTCTCCCGGATTTATTGATATTCATACCCATTATGACGGCACGGCAAGGCCGGATCTGCCCGATATACAGACAAAATATCCCGATGGTATCTATCAGGAAAGAATAAATAAAATACTTTTATTTCAGGGTATAACTACCATTATCGGAGGAAATTGCGGTTATTCACCTCTGGATCTGGAAAAACATTTTAAAATAATGAAGAGGAAAGGACTTGCCCTTAATTACGGACTTCTCATAGGACACAGTTCTTTAAGAAAAAAAATTGTAGGTACTTCCAACAGGGTAACCATTCTGACCAAAGATGAAAAAGATGAAATGGAACGTATACTGGTAAGATCTTTTAACCTGGGTGCCCTGGGGGTGTCTACGGAACTGGAAAATTCATCTGCTTCACTGGCAGGTACGGATGAACTCATATACATAGGGAAAATAACCTCCCGCCACGGGGGAATGTTAGCCATTCACAGGAGAAGTGAGACAGAAGAGGCTGCGAG
>JBEHWO010000170.1:0-13269 GCA_040217695.1 Vulcanimicrobiota bacterium
GCTTCCGATTTAACTGTTGTGGAAATGCAGGATGATGTATTTGTCAAGGTGAGAGGTAATAAAGATATTATTTCTGACATGAAACCGGGAGGAGTCCGTGCATCTGTAGATTTAAGTAATAAATCCATAGGTACTTACAGAGTTCTTGTTCAGGCATCGAGTCTGGTAGAAGTAGTATCTGTGGAACCGAAGGCAGTAGATATAAAAATTGATAAATTAATAGAGAAATCTTTAAATATCACTCTGGAGTTTGAAGGAAAGCCCAGGAGCGGGTATATTGTATCCAGAGGGAATATAAAGATTATTCCGGACACTGTAAAGTTAAAAGGCCCGGAAGAGATCATGTCCGGTGTTAATAAGGTAATTGTAAAACCTGATATTTCCAATGCAGATTTGAGTCTGAAGAAAATGGAAACACCTGTGGTTATTGATAAATATGGTAAGATTATATCCGGTCTGAATATCAAGCCTTCAGAGGTGGAAGTTCGGATAGAGATTATTCCTGACAGGGTTTATAGAACCTTACCTATAATACCATCTATTACAGGAACTTTACCTGACGGATATGTAATAAAAGAGATTTCCCTCAGGCATGCCACTGCTACAATTGAAATTACTTCAGAGGAAGGCAAGTCGGTTCAGAGTGTACGTACATCTCCCATAGATATTGATAAAAAGACAGATGATTTTGCTGCAAAGGTATGGATTGTTCCTGTAAAAGGAATTAATATTATAAACAATACAGTTCAGGTAGTAATCAGGATCGATAAGAAGGTCGTTTCTGTTAAAACACCTGTGACTAAACCAGATTGAAAGAGGAGTTTTTTAATGGGGAAATTGTTCGGCACAGATGGTGTCAGAGGTATTGCAAATAAAGATTTAACTCCTGCTCTGGCTTTTAAACTTGCCAGGGTTTGCGGTTATATTCTTTCAGAAAAGAAAAAAGATGGTTCTCCTTATTTTATTATAGGGAAAGATACTAGAATATCGTCAGATATGCTTGAACATGCTATTGTGTCAGGACTCTGTTCTGCAGGTGTATCTGCACTTAAACTGGGAGTAGTGCCAACCCCTGTTGTTTCTTTTCTGACTTCCCGCACACCTGCCTGCGGCGGAGTAATGATTTCTGCATCTCATAATCCTTTTCCTGATAATGGCATAAAATTTTTCAGTTCCCGCGGTTTTAAACTTGAAGACAGAGAGGAAGATGAAATAGAAGCTTTGCTTGAAAAACATCATGAATTGCCTTTTCCTTCAGGAAAAGAACTGGGCAGAGTTCTGGGAGAAGATATAATTCATACATATCTTTCTTCTGTTAAAGAGAATATTTTCAATTTATATGACGGTAATCTGTTAAAAGGTTTGAAAATTGTAATTGATTGTGCCAACGGAGCTTCTTTTGTTATTGCCCCGGCAATTTTAAAAGAACTCGGTGCAGATGTAATAGAAATGAATATTTCTCCCGATGGGATTAATATAAATGATAAATGTGGTTCTACCTGTGTGGAGAGTCTTTCCTTGAGAGTGGTTTCCGAACAGGCAGACATAGGGTTTGCCTTCGACGGTGATGCAGACAGAGTTATTTCTGTAGACAGAAGAGGCCATACTGTAGACGGAGATAAGATGATGTTTATCATTGCTTCCTATTTAAAAGATAAAGGAATGCTTAAAAATAATCTTGTCGTATCTACGGTTATGAGCAATCTTGGTTTTGAACTTGCATTGAAGAAAAAATCCATTCAAATGGTGCGAACAAATGTGGGAGACAGATATGTCCTGGAAGCAATGATTAAACATGGCGGAATTCTGGGAGGAGAACAGTCAGGTCATATAATATTACTGGATTATAATAATACAGGTGACGGTTTTATTACGGCACTTATGTTATTGAAAATTATGTTAGATACGGGGAAATCTCTTGAAACACTCGGATCGGAAGTAGCTAAATATCCTCAGATACTTGTAAATATACCTGTTCTGGATAAAAATAGTTTCGGAAACGATCTTTATCTCAGAGAATTGATTGAAAAAGAAGAAAAAAATCTTTCCGACAGAGGGAGAATACTTGTAAGGCCATCAGGGACAGAACCTCTGGTGAGGGTCATGGTAGAAGCACTGGATAAAAAAGAGATGAATGACGTGGCAGAAAGGATTTCGTCTGAGATAAGGAAGAGGTTGTGCTAAATGCGTGACGCGTAACGCGTAACGCGTAACGGGTGATATCCCCTGGATGCAATACTTGCGTCACGGGTCACGCGGACGAACTGACTATAAACAAAGGAGTTGTTATTATTGAAATATATTTTTATATTATTTATATGTTCTCTTCTGATGATTGTAAACATAACATTGCCGGCTTTTTCAGAAGATAAGAGCAAAGAGGCTGAAGGACATGCCGTTCAGGGGCTTACATTCATGCAGGGAGGCGATTTTGCTTCTGCAGAAAAGGAACTTCTGAGCGCCATAAAACTGGCCCCTGAAATCACCGATTATCGTAAAGCACTGGGCATAGTTTATGAAAAATGGAATAAATATGATAAGGCAGTCGAACAGTATCAGTCAGCATTGAAAGTAAAACCTGATGATAAGGAATTAAATTATAATCTGGGAAGGGTTCTTCAGTATGGTAAAAATAATCCGGAAAAAGCAAAACCATATTATGCAAAATATTTGAAATTGGACCCTAAGGGGAGTTTTGCAGAGGAAGTATATTTTTCTCTCGGAAAAATATACTGTGACGAGAAAAATTACGAGAAAGCATCGGCCCAGTATAAAGGTGCCGTAGCATTAAAAGGAGAAAATCAGGGAATGGCCCATTATTATCTGGGTCTGTGTTATATAAAAATCAATAAACCTGATCTGGCAGAAAAAGAAATGACTGAAGCTCTTAAAAGTTTTCCTGCGGAAGCCACTATTTATGGTACACTCGGTGAGATTTATATGAAAAAGAAAGATTTTCAGAAAGCCATAGATAATTATAAAAAAGCGACAGATTATGATAGTAACAATTATAAATATCATAAAGATCTCGGACTGGCTTATGAACGCAGGGGAGACCTTGATCAGGCTCTTGAAGCATATAAATCAGCCATACTTGCCAATGATTCTGACAGTCAGGTTCATTATCTGGCAGGATGTATTTATGATAAAAAAAGTGATTATGAAAATGCTCTTGAACAGTTTAAGAAAGCTTCGGAACTGGAACCGAAAAATAAAATTTATGCAGATACCCTTGCCAGAGCGGAAGCAAAAGTTCCTAAAGCCACACCGACTCCGGTAGAAACTCCCGTAACGCCTGCTCCTGTGACTCCTTCACCGGCTTCAGGCACAGCAGTCACTTTAACTATAAAAATACTTGAACCGAAAGGCTTTTCTGCAGGAATCTATGAGTGTAACGGCTCTAAAATAAATATTACAGGTATTGCCACAGCACCTGCAGGGAGCGGTATAGTAGAGGTGCTTATTGATAATCAACCGGCAGTTCTCTCAGTAGTAGACGAACAGTATTCAGGTGAAGTTCCGCCGGGGGGCAATTCTCTTTTATTTAAAGGAGAAGCCCTTCTGACACTGGGAGACAATCAGGTAAAAATTACTGCCATGGATAAAACAAGAAGCAGAATAGAAACAGTGTTTACTATTAAACGACTTCAATAAGGAATGGAAATTTATAATAGTCTCTTTCCTCGCGTCACGCGTTATGCGTTACGCGTCACGATTTAATATATTTGAGACAGTTATTTAATTTTTATTAAGTGAGAAGTGAGAGGTGAAATATGAGAAGAATTTTTTACGTTCTGTTATTTATTCTTCTCACTTCTTTCTATGCTTATGCGGTAGTAACAGAGAAACAGTATAATGAAAATCTCCTTATAAATAAATCCTATCAGCTTATAATGGCAAATTATTACAGGCCTCTGTCCGGCGCAGACCTTTTAAATGCAGGTCTTTCCGTTCTTTTTCTTGAGTGTAAATCTGATAGATCTTATCTCAGTAAAGATTTAAATAATGAGGAAGCTTTAAGGGAATTTAATAATATTTTTTTTGAACTTACCGATAAATACAGAGGTGATCTTCATGGTCTTTCCATGAAAATAATAGAAGGTATGATAAATTCTCTGAAGGATAAATACTCTGTTTTACTCAATTCTAAAGATTATGAAGAGCTTACGGATTTACTGGGAAAAGAACAAATGTCAGGCTTTGGTTTTGTTCCTGCAAAGCGTGATGATTTTGTTTATATTTCATCAGTTTTTCCTGATACCCCTTCTTCCAAAGCAGGCCTCAGATCGGGTGATAATATAATTGAGATTAATGGTAAAAACATTGCTGAAATGCCTTTAAGTGAAATTTATAAGTTAATACCTTCACAAACAGGGGAGATTCTGTCTTTAAAAATTCGGAGATGTGATGCCCTACATAGTATTTCCATTAAATCCGAAAAAATAACCTTAAAGGATTTTACTATTGAAGAAATTGACAAAAATGTTTTATATATTAAGATTTATTTTTTTGCTTCTGATACGGGGAAAAAGATTTTTAAAGAATTATCTTCATTAAATACCGGAACATACAGAGGTTGTATTATTGATCTCAGAGATAATCCGGGCGGAGAACTGGAAAGTTCTATAGATTTCAGTAAGATTTTTATTTCAGACGAACCTGTTATGATGATGGAAAATAACAGAGGTAGAAAGTTTATTTATGGAGATAATCCTTCTCATGTTTCTCTGATTCTTGCGATTTTAGTCAATAATAATACTATGAGTTCTGCAGAACTTGTTGCTTCATGTATGCAACAAAATAACAGAGCTTATTTTGTAGGAGAAAAGACTTTCGGTAAAGGTTCCATTCAGGGTCTGTTCCCTTTAGACGAACATTTTGCACTAAAACTTACTGTTGCAAAATTTTTTACTCCTTCCGGTGAAGCTATAGATAATACAGGTATTAAGCCTAATTTAGAAGTTACTGGATATGAAGAACAGTTTCGTAGCGCTCTGGATTTTATAAAAATTCATATTATAACTGTAGATTTAATAATTAAAGGAAAATTACGCAGTAGTCAATAGTATGAGTTATATTTCTACTCGCTTCTCACTTTTTTAATAAATAAAAAGGTTTTACTGTAAGTGTCTAGAAATATTAAGTTAAGGATTATTGAAAATTATTTACTTTATATATTTAAAGAGGAGGTATATTAGTAGGTTCTGATCGTTTAGAGCCGAAAAATACTTATGTGGGAACCATTTACAGAGAGAGCGAGACGTTCTATTGTCCTTGCTCAGGAAGAGGCCCAGAGACTGGGCAATAATTATATAGGGACAGAACATTTACTCCTTGGTATTATCAGTGAAGGAGAAAGTGTTGCGGCGAAGGTTCTGGAAAACCTGGATGTGTCTCTCAAGAAAGTAAGGCAGGAAGTGGAAGCCATTGCCGGTAAAGGTGGTAAAACTACCCTTGAAGAAATGGTATTTACTCCGAGAGCCAAGAGGGTAATAGAACTTGCCTTTGAAGAGGCCCGTCAGCTGGCTCATAATTATATAGGAACAGAACATCTTTTACTGGGACTCGTAAGAGAAGGTGAAGGTGTGGCAGCAAGAGTACTGTCCAATCTTGGCGTTGATACTGAGAAAATACGGGATCAGATTACCAGGCTGCTCGGAGCAAAAACTGTTGCTCAACCGGCAAAAGAAAGAACAAAAACACCTACTCTTGACTCCTACGGCCGTGATCTGACGGATCTTGCAAGAAAAAATAAACTCGATCCTGTTGTAGGAAGAGAAGCTGAGACTCAGAGAGTGATACAGATTTTGAGCCGCAGAACCAAAAATAATCCAGCCCTTATAGGAGAGCCGGGAGTGGGAAAAACAGCCATAGTAGAAGGTCTTGCCCAGAGAATTGTAAAGGGAACCATTCCGGAACTGCTCAAGGATAAAAGGGTTATAACCCTTGACCTGGCCGGTGTTGTGGCAGGCACAAAATACAGAGGCGAATTTGAAGGCAGAATGAAAAGGGTTATGAGTGAGATAAAATCTGCCGCAGGAGAAGTAATACTCTTTATAGACGAACTTCATACACTTGTGGGAGCAGGTGCCGCAGAAGGAGCAATCGATGCATCCAATATATTAAAACCTGCCCTTGCCCGCGGAGAGCTTCAGTGTATAGGTGCCACCACTCAGGAAGAATTTCGTAAATATATAGAAAAGGATCCCGCTCTCGGAAGACGTTTTCAGCCAATTCAGGTGAAGGAACCGTCTATTGAAGAAACAATAGAAATATTAAAAGGTTTGAGAGACAGGTATGAAGCACATCACAGGGTTAAAATAACGGATGAAGCCATAGTCTCTTCCGCCAGGCTAGGAGATCGTTATATAACAGATAGATTTATGCCTGATAAGGCCATCGATCTTATCGATGAAGCAGGGGCAAAGGTAAGACTTGCCCAGACTATTCCTCCTCCCGAACTTATTGAGATAGAAAATGAACTCAGAAAGGTTCGCCAGGAAAAAGAAGCGGCAATTCAGGCACAGGAATATGAAAAAGCTGCCAAGATAAGAGATAAGGAAGAAAAGATTCAGGAGAATAAATTGAAACTGGAAAAAGAATGGAATGATAAGAAAAACAGGGTCGTTGATGATGAGAATATGGTTACCGAAAGAGAGATAGAAGAAATAGTATCGAGCTGGACAAATATCCCTGTTACAAGACTTGCTGAAGAAGAAACGGAACGCCTTATCAGAATGGAAGAGATTCTCCATAAGAGAGTCGTAGGACAGGAGCAGGCTATAAAAGCTCTTGCCAAATCCATAAGAAGAGCAAGGGCAGGTCTTAAAGATCCGAAGAAGCCTTCAGGCTCTTTTCTGTTCCTGGGGCCGACAGGTGTCGGAAAAACAGAACTTGCCAGAACTCTTGCTGAATTTCTCTTCGGTGATGAAGATGCCATGATAAGAATTGATATGTCGGAATATATGGAAAAACATGCCGTTGCCCGTCTTATAGGAGCACCTCCTGGATATGTGGGACATGAAGAAGCAGGACAGCTTACGGAAGCGGTACGTCGCAGACCCTATTCCGTTGTCCTCTTTGACGAAATAGAAAAAGCCCATGGAGATGTTTTCAATATTCTCCTTCAGGTATTGGATGACGGCCGTCTCACAGATTCAAGCGGAAGAGTGGTAGATTTTAAAAATGCAGTTATAATCATGACTTCCAATGTCGGAACCAGAGCCATTGGTGATGATGACCCGACAGGCTTCAGAAAAACCAAGAAATCTACCGACCCTGAAAAACAGTATGAAGAGATGAAAAAGACCGTTATGAAAGAAGTCAAGAGAATATTTAGACCTGAATTTATTAACCGTCTTGATGAAATAATGGTATTCCGAACCCTTACCGAAGAAGAAATAGCAAAGATTGTTACCCTTATGCTTGCCAGAGTCAACAAGGAACTCAGAATACAGGAATTTGATATGAATGTAACAGATGAAGTGAAAAAGAAAATAGTTAAGGACGGTTTTGATCCGATTTATGGAGCCAGACCGCTTCGTCGTTCCATTCAGAAATTTATAGAAGATCCTCTCTCTGAAAAACTGATCAGATCCAGTACAATGCAGTTTACTGAAGATGAGATTCTGCAATGGTCATCCATACTAAACAGTTTGAAGGAACACAGTTCCCTGTCTGTGAACAGAATATGGGAATTCCTTGATGAAGAAACAAAGGTTACTATCAGCGATTTTGTTTCGGAAAAGGAACTCACTGATATTCAAAAAAGACAGATTATAGATGGCCTTAATAAGATAGTAAAAAGACAGGATTTCTACGACAGCGGTGTTTTTGCAAATCTGGAACTGTGTGAGGAAGGAAGAGAATTTTTGGATAAAGGCATAGAACATTTATCTGAAAAAGAGATATCACGGTTGAACCGTTTTGTGTTTGAAGCCATTTATCCTGTAGAAATAACAAGAAGAGAGATATTTAAACCGGGACATATTATATCTGCAGAACTTGCCAAAGGTAAAATTGTCTTCATTAAAAAAGAAGGACCTAAAGGGTCGGTTAAAGATAATACAACGAAAGCTCTGCCGAAATAGCTGACACCAGTAAGATTTTATATAAGTTACTGATTTTAAAAATCTCTTTTATCAGGAGTGAGTAGTGAGTAGTGAGTAGAAAATTTCATAATTCACTGCTCACTATTAGTTTTTAGATTAAATATTACCGGTAATCCCCGCGTCACGCGTCACGATAGTACCGTTGAGGATAAAATATTGAGCAATAAAAATAAAAAAACCAGTTTCATCTGTCAGGCCTGCGGATACAGCACTGTAAAGTGGATCGGTCGCTGTCCCGATTGCGGAGGATGGAGCACTTTTCAGGAAGAGATTATTAAGAAATCTACTCCTCTGGCTTCATCTGATGTATCTAAATTATTACCGATAGGTAATATAGAAGTTAAAGAAGAGAACAGATTTTCCACAGGAATTACTGAACTTGACAGGGTTCTTGGCGGAGGAATTGTGGATGGTTCTCTTATTATTGTCGGCGGAGAACCGGGGATAGGAAAATCTACGTTACTGCTTCAGGCTGCAAATACCTGCAGTAATGATGCCGGAATAGTTCTTTATGTTTCAGGTGAAGAATCCAGAGAACAGATAAGACTCAGGGCAAACAGACTCGGTTCACTTTCTTCCGGGCTTTATGTTATGGCCGAAACAGACCTGAATGTTATTATAGAATGTATAAATAAACTTTCTCCAAGAGTTCTGATAATAGATTCAATACAGACAATTTATCATCCTGACCTCACATCTCCTCCGGGAACTGTAAGCCAGATAAGAGATTGCACCTATGAATTGATGAAAATAGCCAAGTCCAGCGGACTTGTAATATTCCTTGTAGGACATGTTACGAAACAGGGTATTATTGCAGGTCCTAAATTGCTTGAACATATGGTAGATACTGTTTTATATTTTGAAGAAAATTCACAGCAACCATATCGTATACTGAGATCGGTTAAAAATCGTTTTGGCTCTACAAATGAACTTGGTATTTTTGAGATGACTTCCGAAGGATTAAAGGAAATTTTAAATCCCTCTGAAGTGTTTCTTTCAGAACGTACGTCAGATTTCCCCGGCACAGTTGTTTTCCCCACAATAGAAGGTACAAGACCTTTACTTGTAGAAATTCAGGCTCTCACGGGTTATTCTACCTATGCCCAGCCCAGAAGATCCGTAAACGGCATAGATCTTAACCGTTTATTCCTTGTCCTTGCAGTTTTAGAGAAACGTATTGGCCTCCGGTTCGGAAATATAGATGTATATATAAATGTAGTCGGCGGAATAAGAGTGGACGAACCTGCCGCAGACCTGGCCATAGCATGTGCCATATGTTCAAGCTTCTGGGATAGACCTGTTCCGCCTCAATCGGTTGTTTTCGGAGAAATCGGTCTTACCGGAGAAATAAGAAATGTTATTCATTCTGACAGAAGGCTGGCAGAGGTTTATAAAATGGGGTTTCATAGATGTGTGTTACCTGAAAAAAACCATTTGAATACAAAGAATTATGGTGATATGGTTTTATCAGGTGTCAGAAGTGTGGAAGAAACTCTAAGGGTTATTCTCGGAGTAGAAAAAGTAAGTGACGGGTAACTTGCTTTTCTCTATATGTTATCTTATAATAGTGAAAAGTGAGCAGTGAAAAGTGATTGTATAAAGCTACAACCGACATCTTCACGCATCACTCATCACGCATCACGATTTTATAATAAGGAGGTGAAAAATGTGAACAGATTTATTAAAATAATCTTTACTATTATTATGGTTACTCTCAGTGCATTAATCGGTTATTTAATATCTTTAGGTGTTAATCATTATTTTCAGCTCGAAGCATATACATTTATATTTATTATTGCAGGATGTGTATTACTGTTCGGAATTATTGGCTTCTGGATTTCTCCTTATTTAATAAGATTTTTTAATTATTCTGTAGAACTTGTGAGAACCTATATTCAGAAATATACTCCTCAGGAATTAATCGCAGGTGCTATTGGATTAATACTTGGACTTATAGTTAATTCTCTTTTATTAAGACCACTTTATTTGCTTTTTCTTCCATTTTCTTTTATAGGGGATAATTTATTATTTACCATTTCAAATTTTATTCATCCTTTAGTAGTTATATTTATGACTGCTTTTTTTGCATATCTGGGCATAATCATATCTATAAATGTCGGTTTACATAATGTATTGAGTTCTGATAAATCTAAAAAAGATATTCCCGGTATGGACAGTGGTATTAAAGATTTTCTGACAGATGAAATAAACAGCGAAAGATTTAAAATACTTGATACCAGTGTAATTATAGATGGTCGTATACTTGATATCTGTCGTACAGGTTTTCTTGCAGGAGTAATAATTATTTCTCGTTTTGTGCTTCAGGAATTACAGCATATAGCCGATTCGTCCGATTCTTTAAAAAGGAACAGAGGTCGCCGCGGTCTTGATGTTTTAAATAAGATGCGGAAAGATCCGAATATACCCATACATATTTATGAAAAGGATTATCAGAGTATTCAGGAAGTGGATGCGAAATTAATACGTCTTGCCAAAGATATAAACGGTAAAATTATTACAAATGATTATAATCTAAATAAAGTGGCCGAGCTTCATGGAGTTATGGTTCTTAATATAAATGAACTGGCCAATGCACTTAAACCGGTTGTTTTACCCGGTGAAGAAATGTCTGTCCATATAATTAAAGACGGCAAGGAGTTCGGACAGGGAGTAGCCTATCTTGATGACGGTACTATGATAGTTGTGGAAGGTGGAAAGAAATTTATAGGAAGTACTCTGCAGGTTCTTGTAACCAGCGTACTTCAGACTGTGGCAGGAAAAATGATTTTTGCCAAACCGAAGTGAGGGGAATACGTGACGCGTGACGCGTGACGCGTGACGCGTGAAACTGCCTGTTGACCTGGTTTTACCCGTTATATGTTGTGTGTCACGTTTCACCTGATTATGTTTAGAGTCGGAAATGGATTTGATGTTCACAGACTTGTACACGGAAGGGATCTTATTCTCGGGGGGGTTAAAATACCTTATGAAAAAGGACTTCTGGGGCATTCTGACGCAGATGTTCTTCTTCATGCCATTATGGATGCACTGCTCGGAGCGGCAGGGGAGAGAGACATTGGATATCACTTTCCTGATAATGACATGAAATATAAAGGTATATCAAGTATGGCCCTTCTTGAAATAGTTCGTAATAAAATTAAGGATAAGGGATATAATTTAAATAATCTGGATAGTATAATAGTGGCAGAAAAACCTAAAGTATCTTCTTTTATTGAAGAAATGAGAGAAAATATCTCAAATGTAATGATGGTAGACCATGGCAGAATAAATATTAAAGCTACTACTACAGAAACCCTTGGCTTTACCGGAAGAGGAGAAGGTATTGCTGCTTATAGTACTGTAAGTCTTATAAGAATTTAAAGGTATGGAAAATTTCATTTGAACGCTTATAAAATTAAATCCTCGCGTCACGCGTCACGTTCCCGGAGGAATTTTTATATGAACGATGATATGCCCGATAATATAGAAGATAATGAAGAACCTGATGGTCTGACAGATGAAGAACTTCATGCTCATATGTCATATCTTAATGAAGTAATGGATGATTATGAAAGATTTATAAATAATATAGGTAAAAATGGTATTACGGCCAAACTTATGCTAAACTATAGAGATGAAATACAGGAAATATTATCTTTTTTGAATAACTATGAGATTGATCTGAGTGCATACTGGACGAGGCTTGTAAAACTGGATCAGATACTTCGCTCACGCAGAACTGCTGCAGTTAAAGAAATAGGAAGAAAAAATTTCATAATGGAACAGATAAGAAAAGAACCTCCGAAAGATCACTGGTGGTGGTATATTGACAGGAGTGTTCCGAAAGATAAACCGGGATTCTGGGATTTTATGAAGAAACCGGAATGGTAAATTCAGTGAAAAGTGAAAAGTGAATAGAACTATTCACTTTTCACTGCTCACTTTTCACTTTAAAGTGAGGTATGTATGAAAGACTATATAAAAGGACGAAATCCCGTCATTGAAGCCCTGAAATCCGACAGGGAAGTAAAGGAAATTTTCTTTGCCAGAGGAGTTAAATTAAGCGGTATAATTTCCGAAATACAGAAGCTGGCATTGGAAAAAGGTATAAAATATCATTTTATTGACCAGGAAAGACTGAACTCTATGGGTGGCGAGAACAATCAGGGAGTTCTTGCACTGGTGGATAGTTACAATTATCTTACACTGGAAGAATTTCTTGACATTCCGGCTGATAAAAGAGCGACTATACTTTTACTTGATTCTATTCAGGATCCACGTAATTTCGGCTCTATATTGAGAACAGCCGAATGTGCCGGTGTGGGAGGAGTAATTATACCGGAAAGACGGTCTGTTCAGGTTACGCCTGCTGTAGAGAAATCTTCTGCCGGAGCTCTCGCCTATATTCCTGTTGCCAGAGTGGTTAATTTAAATACTGCCATAGGGAAAATCAAAGAACATGGTTACTGGGTTTTCGGACTCAGTCTATCGGGCAAATCTTCTTATACCGATGTTGATTTGACAGGGCCTGTCTGTATTGTCGCAGGCAATGAAGGAGAAGGCCTGAGACCTCTTGTTGAAAAGAACTGTGATTTTACAATAAAATTACCTGTCATGGGCAGAATTAATTCTCTGAATGTTTCAGTTGCATGTGGTGTGGTATTGTATGAGAGTTTAAGGCAGAGAAAGAATAAGGTTGATAAAAAAGGTAAAATCACGTTAAACTCTTGACTTATTTCGATAAGACACTTATAATAATTACTATATTCTACTATAATTAAAAGCCTTCTATAAATTATATGATTGCTCTTCCAGGTTATCGTTTGTTCTTCGCGGACTTTTCTAAAGAGTGTATTTTTGAGAATCTATATTTTATAGAGATAAGTGCAGGGAGGGATTGAAAAAAATTAGCTGTGAGGTTCAGGTAATAAAAATTTAAAAAATTTATCTTTCAGATAGATTTTAATTGGAGGAATAAGATAAATATGATAAGGTTTGGTAGCCATAACGCTTTACTCGATGAATATCAGGATATTTCCGATGAAGATATAGTCGGTTCTGCAAAAAATGGTAATGAGGTGGCCACTGAGTATCTCATCAATAAATATAAAAATTTTGTTCGCGTTAAAGCCAAATCTTACTTTTTAGTAGGTGCTGA
>JBEHWO010000171.1:0-13108 GCA_040217695.1 Vulcanimicrobiota bacterium
CACCATTCACTAATTTCTGGACATGCCATAAAGATATATGTTATAATACGTCATTACATGCAACGAAAGGAGAGCACTTTTTTATGGAAGAAGCAGCAGGAAGAAAAGCGGCACAGAATCTTGCCTCTCTTTGTAATGAAAATTTAATCCTATAATAACAAAGGAGAATAACTTTGTCAAACAAAAGGTAATGATTTGACAAACATATACCCGGATGATAAAATTATAAAAAAAGTGATTATAATGTCTCCGGAAAGCTTTATATATTATACTTTGTAGTTAGTTTCATAACAATTTATAATTAATAACCTCGTAATGCGTAAAGCGTGATGAGTGATGCGAATAAGCGACAACCCATTACGCATTACGCATTACGCATTACGCATTACGCATTACGCATTACGCATTATTTAAATTATAACAAGTTATGAAATACACTATAATCGGCTCAGCAGGTTCTGAAAGTCAGAAGGCTTTATTTTTATTGGAAAGGAGAAAATCATGAGGAGTAAAGCTGATCCACATATTCATACAGGCGCCAGTGACGGATTTGAAAGCCCTGAAGAAATAATGAATTATGTAGTAGAACATACCGATCTCCGGGTCATAGGATTTGCTGATCATAATACCATTGCCGGGGCAGTAGCCGCTTTAGAGTATAAAAAAAAGAACCCGGTAACATTTAAAAATCTTGATATAATAATCGGGGAAGAAATAAGCAGCAAAGAAGGTCATATTATAGGGCTTTATCTTGAAAAAACCGTATCTCCTCATATGAGTGCCGCTCAAACGGTAGATGAGATACACAGCCAGGGAGCTATTGCCATTGCCCCCCATCCTTTCAATCTGATTTTAGGTTCTAAAGGGCTCGAAGCCGTAGGAACTCTCGTAAACAGGCTCCCTTTCGATGCAGTTGAAACGAGGAATTCCAACCCTCTTCAGATTTTCTCCAATTACCTGACAGAGGCAGTAAATTATTTTACAAAAAAGCTGCCTGTAACAGGGGGAAGCGATGCCCATTTTCTCTCATCCATTGGCAGATGTTACACTACTTTTGAAGGAAGTACGGCTCAGGACTTCAGAAATTCAATAGAAAAAAAGCTGACACGGGCATGCGGTTTCGTATGGGGTCCCGTATGTTTTACCCGTTTTCTTCTGGAACAGAGAAGAAAGGGCTTTAACCTGAAAAGCCGGTATTCTCAATTTCAGGCTTCCAGAAACGATCTCTTTATAGAGGTAGCAGATATGCCCGGCATAAACCTGGTAATATTGAGATGTACGGGAAACCTGGGAGGATATAATGTAGAAATATTAAATGAAAAAATTAAATCCTTTATGAACAGGGAAAAATTAAATCTTATAGTAAACCTGGATAAAGTGCCTTATATAGACAATAAAGGTCTTTCAGCCCTCAGTTACGCTTTTGAGTTTGTCAGGAAATACCGGGGTAATTTCATATTATGCAATCTCCAGCCACAGGTGGAAAATGTCCTGAAAGAACTTGAAAAACTGGATGACTGGTTTGAAATTTACCCGGAAGAAGGAGATGCCATAGTAGATGTTGACGGAGATAGAGGATACTATCGTGACGCGTAACGCGTGACGCGTTACGATAGTATATTAATTGTTTCAAACATTTCCCGGAGTTATTTTTCTTGCAATCCTTAACAGATAATTCACTAACTATCGTGAAGGGTAACGCGTGACGCGAGCAAAGATGGCATCACATGATGGATGCAGTGAAGGAGCAAATACATTGGAAGACAACCATTTTTCCAGATTATTGAAATTAATCCCTGCCATTATAGCGATTTTATTTGTCCTTACCCTTTTCGTATGGCTCACCATTGGCATAAAAGAAATACTTTCTCCAACCGTTCTCACAGTAATACTTATTACCATATTAATTCCATTTAAAGAAGAAAACAGAACGATAAAAGTCCTTATAGGTGCCATAATATTTTTATATATGGCATGGTTTGTTTCTCTTATAACTACTGTACTTGTGCCTTTTGCAATAGCACTTATCCTGGCCTATATATTTGACCCTGTAGTAGCATTTCTGGAGAAAAAAGGTTGGTCAAGATCGAAAGGGGCATTGCTTCTCATAGTTTCGCTACTTCTGGGATTTGTTATTCTGCTCCTCTTTGTAATCCCGGCTCTGGCACAGGAAATAACAGGTTTTATCAGCCAGATACCTCAAATTCAGGCAAAAATAATAGAAATTTTCAATATGCTTAAAAACCTGAAAGGTGCAAATGTGCCGGAACAGCTCAGATGGATACAGAAGATAGCGGAATATGAAATCCCTCCCGAACTTCAGAATTTGACTCAAAGCCTCATAAAGAAGGTAGAAGAAAGTATTCCTCTGGTGGCAAATAAAACATGGTCATTCCTGACAGGTGCTTTTTCCGGTATACTTCAGTTCGTACTGAGTCTTTTGAGTCTTATAATCATTCCTGTTCTTACTTTCTATATGCTTAAAGAAATGAACAATATAAGAAATTTTGCATTTGATCTTGTGCCGGCAAAGAACAGAGAATTTGTTATTTCAATCTGTCATGACATAAATATAGCACTTGCCAATTTTTTAAGAGGCCAGCTTCTCATAGCCAGTATAGTTGGTATTCTTACCGGCATCGGCCTGTTTTTCATAGGAATAAAATTTTCGCTCCTCATAGGTCTCCTGGCAGGTATAAGTAATGTAGTTCCCTATCTGGGAGGTATAGTTACCGTATCGACTGCCATATTAATGGCTCTTTTTACGGAAAACCCCGTAATCTCGATAATACTTGTCATTGTTCTTTCTTCAGCCATATCATTTCTGGAAAATTCCTTCCTTTCCCCAAAAATCCTCGGAGAATCTCTGGAATTAAACCCTCTTCTTATTATGCTCGCCATTCTGATAGGAGGTCATCTTTACAATTTCTGGGGAATGCTTCTGGCCATACCATTTACCTGTGTATTAAAGGTTTTATTTGATAGATGGTATAAAAGCTATAAAGACGAAGAAAAAACAGAGACTTCAAAAGAAAGTTCCGGTAAAAATAAGGAAGAGAAAAAAGAAAAAGATATAAAAAAAGAAGAATCGTTAAAGGAAGAGAAAAAAGAAAAGGACATAAAAAAAGAAGAACTGTTAAAGGAAGAGAAAAAAGAAAAAGACATAAAAAAAGAAGAACCGTTAAAGGAAGAGAAAAAAGAAAAGGATATAAAAAAAGAAGAACCGTCAAAGGAAAAGCAGAATGAAAGGCGTGATGCGTAACGCGTGACGCGTGACGCGTGGTTTCACCACTCGCTTTTCACTTTTCACTCTTCACCACTCACCACTCACTTCTCACTGAAAAAATACCGATTGAATTCACCTGACAGATCTTATATAATTAGGAAGTGTCCAACATAAACAATTTGCATAACTAAGGGACTGTAAGAAAATAACTCTGGCAAAATATGGTTCTTGTCCTCGCGTCACGCGTTACGCGTCATGCGTCACGATTGTAGCTATAATAAGGTTATTTTTTACAACCCCTGATAACCAACAATTAGGAGGTACATAAGAATGAGGACAGTAGTGACAATGCCGGGTGACGGTATAGGGAAAGTCGTATTGCCTGAATCAATAAGAGTTCTGGAAAAAGCAGGATTTAAAGCAGATTATGTTCATGGAGATATAGGCTGGGACTGCTGGTGCAGCCAGGGAAATGCCTTCCCTGAAGAAACAATAGAATTGCTGGCAAAACACAGAATAGGTCTCTTCGGCGCCATAACCAGCAAACCGAAAGATAAAGCACAGTCCGAATTAAAACCGGAACTGCAGGATAAAGGTTACGTATATTACAGCCCCATAGTAACAATGAGACAGCATTTCAATCTGGATATATGTATAAGACCATGTATAGCTTTCCCGGGGAATCCTCTGAATTTTATCAGAAAAGAACATGGCGGATTTATCGAACCGAAGGTTAATGTAGTAATATTCAGACAGAACACGGAATGTCTTTATGCAGGTGTGGAATGGACAAACCCTCCGGATAAGGTTATGGACGGACTGAATGTTCATCCCAAAATGAAAGCCTTTAAAGATGTTCCACGGGAGGATCTTGCCATATCATGCCGTATATTTACAAGACAGGCATGCAGAAGAATTATTACTGCCGCTTTCGAACATGCAAAAAAATACGGTTATAAGAGTGTAAGCGTATGTGAAAAGCCCAATGTAGTAAGAGAAACTTCCGGTATGATGCTTTCGGAAGCAAAGAAAATCGCGAAAGATTATCCGGGCATAGCAGTATGGGATGTAAATATCGATGCCATGATGATGTGGCTTACGAAAAACCCTGATAACTACGGAGTAATTGTAGCAGGAAATCTCTTCGGCGATATCGTAAGCGACGGTTTTGCAGGACTCGTAGGAGGACTGGGATTTGCATGCAGCGCAAATATCGGAAAAGATATTGCAGTATTCGAACCGACTCACGGTTCCGCTCCGAAATATGAGAAACTGAATCCGCCCATAGTAAATCCCATAGCAATGATCCTCTCTGCCTGTATGATGCTTGATTATCTGGGGGAAACGGAAAAAGCCAATAAAATAAGACATGCCGTATCGGAAGTAATCAGGGAAGGTAAAGTCAGAACCTATGATATGATGAGACTTAAAGGCGGTCCCGATGTATTTGCCCGTGGTGCGGCAAATACAAAAGAAATGACCGATGCCATTATAGAAAAACTGTGAGAGGAATATAAGTAACCCGTGACGCGTGACGCGTGACGGGTTACGTGTCACGCAAATGAATTTCTATCTTCTTGCTGCTTCTGCCTGGGGAGTAAGAAAAGGCCATTATGCACAACACAGATTTACTGACATGGTAAATCATTTTAAAGCGTGCCTTGAAAATTCGTACAGAAATATTTTACGTTCAACTGAAATCAGCAGAAAGAAAAAAAAATCTGTTTACAGTGCATATAAATTATACAGACATGGCATAGAGCTTTTTCAGGGTTATGAAGATAATTGCCTCATGTTACTCGAAGGTCTCATTTATATCGATAAAGGAAGAGAAAAATTTCTTAAAAACGGAAAGCATATCTTTAAAGAACTGGACAAAAAAATTCAATAACAGGAGGGACATATTATGAATACAATTCCATGCCCTAAATGTAACAGACCTGTAAGGACTGATAAAAAATCATGTTTTTACTGCGGCGAGAGTCTGAAAGACATTAAAATAGAAATAAAATGCAGCAAATGCGGAGCAGGTCTTAAAGAACATGAAAATTTCTGCACAAACTGCGGAAGCGGTGTTATAAAGGAAAAATCTTATACATCCGGCATTCCTGATTTACCAGAGAACTTTCTTTTTTCCGGCTCCCCTGTAAGAAGTATCAGCTTTACGGGAGATTATATAGATATTGAAAAAACACAGGGGCCGCCTGTAAGACTATCCTGGAATGACATAAGAGAATTAAACTGCTATCATATAGATGTATATGAAGATGAAGATGAAATAAGCCCTGTCAATATGGCTTCAAGGGATAACAGCATGAAACTGGCGAGATATGCAGGGAAACGTTTTGACAGGCGCACTACAGATGATAATCTAATTACCTATTACATAATGGAACTGTTTTCCCGTAAAGGAGAAAGAGAGTTTTTTATCGATTATAAATTTAATTACGGCAAAGCCCTGGGAGCAGAAAGAGATTTTAACAGAACAGTAAACTTTAAAAAACTTGTAAGAAAAATCGCAGAACATCTGAGAGATGATGTAACAATGGGAGATGGCACAGGTTTTTTACTGGCAGGTTGATGAGGCGGTACAGTTCAGTAAAATATCTGCAGTTAATTTTACAATAAATAGTGAGTGTCCATAATGTATCTACTCACCACTTATGAAGGAGTTATTATGATTAAATTGATTATATTATTCTTCAGAATTCTTATTATAATATTCCGCCTCATAATAAGAATTATAATAGGTGGACCATGAAAGTAAAAACTCTTCTGTAAGAAGGGTTTTTACTGACCGTATTCGGACGGATTATCTGGTTTTTCCGGACAATTCGGTAATATAGTGACCGGCTTCTTTATTGCCCGGGTATATATCTACAGCTTTTCTGAAACATATGATGTAGTTATTTCCAGACAACTCCTTATCGGGCAGTGAATAAAAATTATACAGATCTACTCACTACTCACTCAAATATACCGGGAGATGAAAATTATGGCAAAAATATGTCCTGAATGCCATACAGATAACAGTAATGATGAAATATATTGCAGAGACTGCGGTTTTAATTTTACGGAAGACAAAATTACATCATCTGGTCAATCAATGGCAAGACAGACAGCTCCTGACGGTAAAACAGATTTACTGGGTAACCCTCTTATGGTTCTTCCTTCCGGCACTGTTCTTAAAGGAAGATATAAGGTGAATTACCTGACAGCAGGGGGCATGGGGGCTATATATGTGGCAACGGAAGACACATCTCCCAGGAAATATGCCATAAAAGAAGCTTATTCTGTCATACAAAAAACCAGAGATGATTTTATCATTGCCCTTACAAAAGAAAGAGAAACCCTTATAAGACTGGATCATCCCGGCATTGTAAAAACAAAGGATTTTTTTCAGGAATATGATGCCTGTTATCTTGTTATGGAATACATTGAAGGAAAAAGTCTGGAAAATTTCCAGCAAGATATAAGTCAGAAAGATATAAATCAGGAACAGGTCATAGAATATGGTATAAAACTGTCTGAAATACTCACATATATTCATAGTCTGAAACCGCCGATCATATACAGAGATTTAAAACCTTCAAATATTATAATCACACCTGAAGGGGATATAAAATTAATTGATTTTGGCATTGCCAGGGTTTTTAAAGAAGAAGCACTTAAGGATACCATGCCTTTCGGAACCCATGGATTTGCCGCACCGGAACAATACGGCACAAGCCAGACAGATATAAGGTCCGATATATACAGTATGGGAGCAACTCTGCATTATCTGCTTACCTCAAGGGACCCCAGGGAAAGTCAGAACCTTTTTGTTTTTCCTCCTGTAAGAAATTTAAACAGTGATGTTTATCCCGAACTGGAGGAAATAGTATCAAAAGCCCTTCAGATAGATCAGGATAAAAGGTACTCTTCTGCAGAAGAAATGTCAGAAGCACTGAAAAAACTTTCCCCTGCTATCTCTGTAAGACCGGGTTCACTGAAACTCGGTTCCATTCCCTATGGCACAAAAAAAATTACCGGATTAAAACTTGTTAATACAGGGAAAGGCAGGATTAAAGGTGACATCTGTCTGCCAGATTCTTTTCCGGGACTCACAGCAAACATAAAAAATTTCACGGAAGATACAACCGTAGAAATAACTATTGATACTTCATTACTCGAAACCGGTGAGAATTACCGTGATAATATAGTCATAGTTTCTCCGGCAGGTAACTCATATATTCCCATATCTTTCGACGTTACGAAAACTGATGAAGAGAAAACAGAAGAAGGAGCAAAGAAAGAGGAAGAAAAAACAGAAGAAGTAAAAAAGAAAAATGAGAAATGGAAAACAAAAATAGTCGACATATCTCCTCCCGCACTGCCGGAGCCTCAAAAAACCGGTTCAAAAACATCATTTTACGGAAAAATAAAAAAGGCTCTTTATGTATCCGCTATTTTACTGGCAGGCTTCATAATATTTATTATGTTAAGCGTTCTGTCTGTAACATATCTTTATAATATGTATCATACAAAAGCTCTGAGAGAAGAATCTTTAAAAATTCTGGCAAACTGCAGGATATGTTTCGTTCAGGAAGGAGATAATAAAGGGAAAACATATAATATATTTTCCGTCAACCCCGATGGCAGTGATCTTAAAAACCTGACAAAAAGCTCTTCATGGAATACAAATCCCTGCTGGTCTCCTGTAGAAAATAAAATTGCTTTTGCCAGTAACAGGAATAAATTTTACAAAATATATGTTATGAATGGTGACGGAACTAACCCTGTCAGACTTACAAGAGATTCCCTTGATGCAACCGCTCCTACCTGGTCGCCTGACGGAAGCAAAATAGCCTTCCAGTCTTTTCATGAAGACAATTATGACATATTCTCCATAAAATCCGATGGTACGAGACCTGTTAATCTGACCAGAAACAGAGGAGGAGATTATGCTCCGTCCTGGTCGCCTGACGGTAAACATATAGCTTTCGAGTCTAAAAGAGACGGAAAAAAAGACGCATCCTCTGTTGTTACAAGAGAAATATATATAATGAAATCCAATGGTGAAAATCCTGTAAGACTTACAAAAAATAATTATGACGATTTTTCCCCCTCATGGTCTCCCGACTCTTCCAGAATTACATTTGTATCAAATAAAGATGATAATTATGATATTTACACGATAAACATAGACGGAACAGGTCTCTCTGCCGTAACGCACAGTGAAGAAAAAGAACATTATCCTCACTGGTCACCTGACGGGAAAAAGATAATATTTTCCTGTTACAGAGACAGTGGATGGAAAAGAATATTCGGTGTCAAAAGCAAATGGGAAATATATTCTGCAAGTCCTGATGGTAAAGACTCAGTAAAGGTAATGGATTTCGCGGGAAAAGAAATATCGATAAAACGTCTGGCTACAGCAAGTTCAGAAAGTTCTGAATCAGCAAATTCTCAAATTGATTTAATAAGAAAAAATTTCCATGCCATTGCCCGAAAAAACTTTATAGAAGCCTATAATTTGAGAAGTGAAAGAGCAAAAGCCATGGTAAGTTACAGAGATTTCTGTCATAACTGGGAAAACAATAGATCCATAAAAATCGAAACCATTAAAATTTTAAAAGAAGAAAAAGACAGAGCAGATATTGAGGTAATACTTATATCTTCCGATCTGACAAAGGACGGTAAAATATTTAACGGGAAATATAAAGGAATATATCATCTGATTCTAGAAAAAGAAAACTGGAAAATAGATGATTCCAAAGTGGTAATGGTGAGAGGGGAATAGTGAGTCGTGAGTCGTGAGTCGTGAGTTGTAAAGAGTGAGTCGTGAGTCGTGAAAAGTGAGCAGGCTTACTCTACGCGTCACGCGTTACGCGTCACGACTCTAACGCATCACGAAACCACCCAATATAAAGAAAAGAGTAACAGACCTATGACATGTCCGTTTTGTAATAAAGAAATAATTGAACAGGCAGAGTTCTGTCCCGAATGCGGAGAGAATATAAATATTACCGAGTGTCCTTCATGCGGCGTAGAACTTCTGCCCGGGAAAAAATTCTGCCACAAATGTGGCACTCATATTTTTCAGAAGAAAGGGCCTTTTTCAGGCTTTGAATTTAAAGGGCAGAAAAAAACAATAACCCTTGTTTTACTGGTAATTATAATCATTATCATTCTCGTAAAGGTCATGTTCGGAGGAAGAAGTGAAAAACATCTCTCGGCATGTGAACTGAACATGAAGAGTATTGCTACGGCTCTTGCCGCCTATGCTATAGAGTCCAATGGCATTTATCCTCCTTCTCTCGCCTATTGCAATAAATATCTGGAAGAAGAGAATTTACCTGTCCCTCCCCTCTGCCCTGCCTGCAGTGAGCCTTATATATATCAAAAAACGGGAAATATTTTTATACTTAAATGCGGAGGCAGGAATGCTCATATAAAAACAGGAAAGGTAGATGAAGGTCATTATCCAGTATATGTACTTCAACATGGAATAATACTGAAAGGAGAGTACATTTCTTATATAACATCAGAGCCATCTGCCACTCCTGCGGAAACACCTGTACAGGAAGGATTGAGCGAACTGTCCATATGTAAAAACAATCTGAAAAAAATAGCCACTGCTCTTGATGTATATAGTGCCGATAATAACAATGAATACCCTCCTTCACTGGAATATCTTACAAAAGGTATGAAGAGTATGACATATATACCGGCCTGTCCTGCCTGCAGTCAGGCTTACATCTATGAAAAAACCGGTAATGATTTCATATTAAAATGCGGAGGTGAAAATGCCCATATAAATACGGGAGAAGTAGGAGAAGGGCATTTTCCTGCCTGTAACAAAAACAAAGATATTATAATGAGAGAAATAGTTACAATGGTCACACCGGACAGAACTCCCGCCCTTATATCTTCCCCCTCTCCTCCGGAAGAGACTCCTGTTTCTTCAGGAGAACTTATGGAATTTATAAATGAAAACTACAGTGCCCTTGAGAAAAAAGATTTCAAAAAAGCCTATGATTTCAAATCCAGCGACTGGAAAGAGAAAAATACCTGTGAAGATTACTGTAAATACTGGAAAGACAATATTACCATTAAACTTGACCGTGCAGAAATTATAGAAGAATCTGATAAAACAGCAAAAGCAAAAATAAGATATTATGCAGAAGATAAAAATCCAAAAACAGGTAAAACAGATAAAGATTTTTACAGCGGTACAATAGAGCTTATCAAAGAAGACGGGGAATGGAGAATAAAAAATGTGCAATCTGAAAAAGAATAAAATATTGCATTTTTTCTATGAGGTCATTATAATTTAAGAGTACAGAAAAAAATAGAGAGTGTAAGATGTTTTGTGGTATCATGAAATAAGATTCATGACACAGTCGAAAAAGCTAAATAAAAGAAAAGGAGGCATGACCGTTCAATCAGGACGGTTAAATACATATGAGTTCAGAAGAAAGAGATCAGCTGTCACGCAAAATTTCAGATCTAACAAGTCAGGCTTCCCGTATCCAGAGTGAAACAATAAGGGAATTGAGCCAGGAAATTTCTTCAATCAATACAACCCTGGATGCTCTTGCAGGAAAATTTAAAACCCTGAGAAGCAAAGGATATGTATATGGTGCGGTTACAGAGAAACTACTCCAGGATTTTAAAGAAAGATGGGCAGAAAGAAAAAGAAATGTAGAAGAACAGTTAAATTCTATTTCAAGGGAATTGAGATATAAATATGATGACGTGGAGAGAGAAATAAGGGATCTCAGGGATCTCTTCGACAGTGATTACAGAGATGCAGAAAGCAGATACAGCTATGTAGAACAGACGGTAAACAATTTCAGCCGATATGTAGATGCAGAAGAAGACAGACTTGAAGCCCTCTATGAAGATATAGAACAGGGCCTTGAAAAAATCAAAAAAGAACTGGAAGAAATAGAATGGGCCTTCAATGAACTCACTAAATCCAGTGTTAAATTACACCAGGGAGAAGAACTCATATTTGCCTGTAAAGGACAGCACCTGGAAGACAGAAAGAAGCAGGGGCCTAAAGGAACAATATTTTTAACGAGTAACCGATTTCTCTTCGAACAGAACGAAGATATTGTTGTGAGCAGAACACTTATATTTTTCACCAAAAAAGAGCATGTGCAGAAGATCATCATAGATAAGCCCATAGGCTCACTTGCCAGTATAAAAGATACGGAACAGGGATGGCTTTTCAAGGCAGAATTACTGGATGTCTCTTTCAGAGATAGGGCAGGTGATATGCTTTTTAAACTGGACAAAGATTCCACTATGATAAAAGAACTTATCCGCAGAATAGTAGAAGGACATATTGATACTGAAAGGATTGGCTCAGGTTCTGCCGGTGCCGGTGTTGCAAAAGAAACAGTCAGCCCTGTGGTACCTGCTGCTCCGCCACCTGTTCAGGCAGACGCTCCGCCTCCGGTTCAGCAGGTAGAAAGGCTGGCTCCGAGAGAAATAAGATGTCCCGGCTGCGGCGCCGTTTATGACAAACCTCTGCTCAAGGGCATGACCAGTGATGAATGTCCTTACTGCAGCACTACAATAAGATTTTGACATCCCCTCATCCCCCGACCCCTTCTCCCGCGGGGAGAAGGGGAGAAAATGATGATGGGCGTAATATGAAGGACATACAGGAATTACAGAAAAAAATAAAAAATCTTCCCTCTTCTCATGGCATATACCTGTTTAAAAATGAGAAAGGGAAGATTATTTATATAGGTAAATCAAATAATCTAAAACACAGGGTATCATCTTATTTTCAACCTTCGTCTTTAAAAAATAAAAAGATAAAAAAACTTGTTTCCCATATACATAATCTGGACTATATTCTTACATCTTCCGAAACGGAAGCCCTTATCCTGGAATGTAATCTCATAAAAGAATATCTGCCGCGATATAATGTGCAGTTTAAAGACGGAAACGGTTATCCCTATATAAAAATATGTACAGATGAAATATTTCCCTCAGTAAATATTACGACTAAAGTGACAGATAAAAGAGCAAGATATTACGGCCCCTATACGAAAGGCATAAAAGATTACTTCAAGTTATTCATCAGTCTTTTCCCTCTCAGGAACTGCCGGGGAGAAGTCAAACCTTCAGGAAGGCCATGCATAAATTATTACATAAAAAAATGTGCCGGCCCGTGCACAGGAGAAATAGACGTAAAAGATTACAGTACTATCGTATCCGATGCATGCCGTTTTCTTGAAGGAAAACATACAGGGCTTTTAAAGAAACTCAAAAAAAACATAGAAACCTGTGCTGAAAAACTTCAGTTTGAAAGGGCGTCCGTAATCAGGGATCAGTATTTTGCTCTGAAAACCTATTCGGGAAAACAGAAAATAGTCTTTTCGTCACTGAAAGAAGAAGGAGATTTTATAGGCACTGCAACAGGAGACACAAAAGGATCCGTTGAAATTTACCTGCTCCGGGAAGGAGCTATACTCAGAGAAGAACGTTTTTTGTTAAACATGCACCATAATACTCACGAAGAATTCCTTTCATCTTTTTTGAAACACTTTTATATGAGAAATTACAATATTCCATCGAAAATATATATAGAGAAAGAAATATCTGAAATATTTATCCTGGAAAAATGGCTTTCAGAGAAAAAAGGCAGCAGAGTGAAAATTATTGTTCCAGTAACAGGAAAGAAAAAAGGCATAATAGATATGGCAGGAGAAAATGCAGAAGAGTATTTGAGATTCGTAACGCGTAACGCGTAACGCGTCACGGGTGGTTCGTGCTGCGTGACACGTATTTTTACCGGTGCCGGGCGAACACGGTTCGCACCTACTCTTCACCCTTCACCATTCACTTTTCACTTTTCACTTTTCACTTTTCACGACTCAC
>JBEHWO010000172.1:0-13104 GCA_040217695.1 Vulcanimicrobiota bacterium
AAAAAAAACTGTTATTACAGACTGCTACGATATTACATTTACTTAATTTACAAATTACTGTTAATACGGTATATATTTTTCTCCAGAGCCTCACCCCCCGGAAGGGTGTACAATAAATATTACTTTTCGGATAGGTTCTTAGTACCGTAACAGGTAAATTCGTAACTATTTATGAATTATTTAGTGAGTAGTGAGTGGTTTTTATACTCACTACTCACTATTTCACCACTCACTTATATTTTATTCCACTGTAGCAGTAAAACCTATATCCTGTATGGCATAAAGAATATCACTGAGATGGACATCCATATAATTATATTGAACTATTGCATCAGGAGGAGATAATTCCAGTTCTACATAAACAACACCTTTTATAGAACTGATGGTATTATATACCTGTTCTACATCCGTATAGTCTACCATGCCTCCTATATGAATTGTCACTTCTTCTACGGTATTATGAGTATTATAGGCACCGTAAGCAGGGAAAATAAAAAGAGTTATAAGTAAACAAACAATAAAATATTTTCTCATAAAGTCCCTCTTTTCCTGTATTCAGAATAAAGAATACAGATTTATCTTAGAATATATAACGGTTCATTTAATTTTACCGTCTATTGCTGAAGTGAGCATGCTCTCGTGACGGGAGGAAAGATTTTATTAGAGTAGTTCTAAAAAGTTTTGTCCTGAAGTTTCTCTACATACTCGCAACAGGTAAATAGCTACTTAATCTTTTTCGGACATTACTTTTTGTACTTACTCTACTGACCTGAGCATAAGCATTTAATAAACGTTTTCCTCCCGTCACGCGTTACGCGTTACGCGTTACGCGTCACGAGATCAAATATGTGTTATTTATGCTCACCTCAGTAAACGCTTATGCTCAGGTCAATAAAATAATGATACCTCCAAACATGTAAAAAGTCAAATCAGATAATGTAACTCGATTTAATGTAATAGAGACAGTTATTCATTTGTCGTTCCTTATTTGTTTAAATTGGCATAATAAGAGTAGAAGAATATCCGTCTTCTACCCTGTTAATATTGCCCCATATTTCCGGATAATGTTCAAAGGTTTCCTGTAATTTTTCTCTCAAATTTTCATTTTTCATGAGACCATCTATAGAGTTGTTATAAATTTTATCAAGTCTTAAATATATTAATCCCACAGATCTGGTAGACATATGTGTGGTTATTCTTTCTTCTATGGAATCTTCATCACCGGAGTAAGTATCTATTACAGCTTCTAAAGGCTTTTTTCCCGTACCAAGCAGAAGGAAATCATTGACCATTGAAAAATTACCCGTGCTTCCGGGAAGTGATGTAATAGAAATATCTTTATATCGTGCCGTCTTTGTAACCATAGAAAAAATACTGCCTGAACCGGAAAAGGTTTTTGTTAAAGGACTGTCTTTTTCAAATTTCATGGCTATTATATAATTCCCTGAATGTTCGGGAGAGTCCCGCGAATCTTCATCAGTTATAAAACTCAGGGCAGTCTCTTTGTTGGATGACAGTATATCATTAACCGGGTATCCTGCTGTACTGAAAATTTTTGCAATACCTTCGAGATTGCCGGGAAGAAAGGTTTTAAATATGGAAGAAATCTTATTTAATATCTCTCCGGGCTGTGAAATTACTATGACAGCAGAACTTGTAACGGGAAGCATATCAGGGCTTGAAAGTTCTGTTGCATGGAGTGAAAAGAACTCTCTGCCTGTTTCAGTAAGTCTGTCATTCTGTACGAGAAAACTGTTAAATTTAACCTTATCCTTATCAACTTCTATGGAAGTTCCCATATATTTTACTGACTCAAGAAGTTCATGGAAGTTATTCCTTTCAGTAAAAGTATGTGAAAATTCCTCCGATATGGCAGGTACATTGTAATAGACAAATCCTATGGCTTCATCTGACATTTTCTTTTCCCGGAATGTCCTGAAATTTTCTTCACCTGTAATAGAAAAATTTCCGTCAGAGCAATCAATCGAAGCTTTCAACAATATTTCTGTATTTGCGAAAACCAGGAACTGTTCATTCATAAAATAGGAACTGTTTTTTCCCGTAAAGAAATTCTGTCCTTTATAATTACCTTTCTTCGGTTCAGAGAGGTAATTGAGTCTGGCAAGAAACTCCGTGATACCCTGCTTATCTCTTATATCAAAAACTATGATAAAATTTAAAGCTTCCTGACTTCTGTCTTTTTTAAAAAAAGAAGAGTCTAATTTATGAAGGGTATTATAAAAAGCGATGGTACAATTGGTGTTCAAATAAGGGAGCAGATCTTTTTCGGCATCCAGTTCCTCAGAAGGGGATGAGGCCAGAATTACGGAAGAAAGCAGTTCTTTAATATGATCAAAAAATTTTCCCGTATCAGGATCTTTGCTCAGTTCATAAATTCCATTCACTATGGCTCTTCTTTTAAAAAAGGAAGAGAGATTGATATTACATATTATTTCCGCATCTTTCGGGATTATCTTTACTGTATCTTCATAATCACTTATTATGCATGAACTTAACAGAAGTAATGTTAAAAGAGCAATCAATAATCTGTTGAATTTATAAAAAGACACTTCTATGATCACCTCTTAATCGTTACGCGTAACGCGTGACGCGTGACGCGTAACGGAATTTTAATTTATTCCACATAAATTGTTTATTACAATTTTCATACCAATATCTATAAAAAATAAAAAATTCACATATACGTGAATTTAACTGAACGGAAATACTGACTTCCTCCCGTGACGCGTAACGCGTAACGCGTCACGATTTAAAGTTCTTCCTGAAGCATCTTCTGCGCTTCCTGACCGCCTTTTGCAATCCTGTCTATTACCAGTTCAAGCTCATTCAATCTGAGGGTTGAAAAACCGAGTATATGAGAAAAGATTATAATGCCTTCGTTAGATAAAGAAAAACTTCCGAATTCATTTATATAATTATAGGCTATAAGTTTTAATAAACATTCAGAGGTAATATGATTTATTCCGGTAGAAGAAAAACATCTGACTGCTATCTCTTCACCTTCAACAGGAAATAATTGAATATTGCAGTAACCTTCTATGCCGAACTGATAATCAAGATCTGTTCTCGGAACTCTGTAATATTTTGTTTTAAACTTGCTCTCATTCAATATCTCTTCAAACAAATCCAGTATCTCTTCCAGATCATTCATAATAACAAAGCCTTTCTTATTCGGAATATCCTTCGAGTAAATATCTATAATTCCCGGGGAAATCAGGTTTTTTTATCAGTATGGCATCAAGGAGATTTTCTTCTCCAAATCTGCATATAACAGATTCACTGTACTTTGACATAGCCATAGCTATACTCTTGATAGAAAGTTCTATATCCTTTTCAGTTATATCCGGTCCGAGTTTATTTTTCATTACGAGAATATTCCAGTCACAATCGATAGAAAAAGAGCCATAAGGGGAATCAAAATTCAATTCTAATAAAAACTTTATAAGTTCGTCACTTATCTCATTAAGACCGGCAATATAACCGAAAAACTTGATAGAACAATATTCTTCTTTTCTTAAATCTACAAGTATATAAATTATCATGCCAAGTAATTCCGTATAAATCAAACCTGTATCTATATCATTACAGGGAAGTCCTGTTTTCTGTAAAAAAGTCTTGATTTTATAAATTATTTTATGGATTTTTCTTTCAGAAAAAAAATTCCATCCCGTACGTAAAACCATCTTTTTAGGTAATCTGCCGTCAGGAGTAAATCCTGTTTTACCCAGGCATTCTCTTCGTGATGAATTGGAAGGATCCGCTGTTGTATAAAGAATTATCTCATCACAGAATGTTAAAGAATCGAAATATGCTTCCATCAAATCCATAGTAATTTCTTCTGTATAAGACAGCAGTGCAGGTTTTATAACAGGTTCAAGCAAGAAAGCTATCTTTCTGATAAAAAGGCCGTAATTTTTCTTTTCTTCCCTGTTCCATCTCACAGGATTATAAGGATCGGTTATAAGCAAAGCTACCAGTTCCTTACCCTGAAATCCTCCTATAGCTTCTGTACTATTCCAGTTTTTTAATATTCTGTCTTCATTACCAATATGAAAAGCACCGGCTCTGCCTGCAAGTTCCATAATTTTATTTATTTCAGATTGTTCTATCGTTCTATATATCAGTTCTATCACAGGTTCCTCCCTGAATGCATGTAGAGTGTCTTCAAAAAAATACAATAGTGAGTCGTGAGTTGTGAGTAACGTATATCTTACCCGCTATTCACTATTCACTACTCACTTAACAGAACTAATTATAGATAAAAATACAGCTACGGTCAATCTTATTTTTACTTAAAATTTTATTGAAATTCTTGCAATTAATATAATTTTGTCTTATAATATAGGAATACAAAAGCATAGGAGGTGTGGATAAGCTCTTATCTACCCGGCGCGGTATTAAGTATTCGGTGAATTTATTTCAACAAAGAAAGGCAGGGGAACCTGTTGCTAAAAAGAGTACTTGATATTTTTGATGAAGAGTAAGTAAAGGTAACATTCATCTGTATAACAATCTGTCCTTATTATTTATGTTCTAAAGACAAGTCTGGGAAAAACCTTTACAAAGGTAAAAAAAGAGAAAAAACAAACACCTCAAGACTGGTCTTAATTCAATCGATTATAGACCCGGTTATATCTCCACTATATCTATATGGTATAGTGGAGACGTATTTTATGGATTGGATAAGAAATTTAAGATTTAAACCATATTTTATAGGAGGAAATTTTTTTTATATGAAGAAAATTTATATAGTAAATAACTCACATATAATCCCCGCGTCACGCGTGACGCATCACGAACACCAAAGGAGGTTCATTTAAATGCCCAGAGACGGATGGTTTGATCAACAGGGTGACGAAATTTATCTTTCAAAATTAAAGGGAATAAGGAAATATCTGGAAGATAACAAGATAACTCCCGATGAAGTTGCAGAACAGCATCAGAGGGTTTATGACAAAATGAAACAGTTAGAGCCGAAACTCCCCGATAATCTGCATGCAGAACTGACTGAAATACTGTATGAATATGAATTGCTGGTAGCAATGGCACACCTTCTGCCGCCTATGGCAAAATATGCCGTATGTAAACATTGCAGCAGTATAGTTTCTCTTGAAGCATATCGCGAAGGTGCACCGAAAGGAAGAGGAGACATTATATTCGGTGCCTTCGATCCTCCGAAATGGTATTGCCCTTACTGCGGATCTCAGCTATAGATGGTTTAATAGAAGCGTAACGTGTAACGCGTTATGCGAGATACATTCCTGATTACATTTTTAGCCCGAAGGCTTATGGCAGATGTATAAAAAAAATGCTCTTACCTGTTTTGGTAAGAGTATTTTCATTTTTCTTTAAGACCGCCTGCTGGGCCCTTCCTAAAAAAGCCTGAATTTATTAAAAAAATAAGCATTATAAAGATTTATTAAAAAATAATATCTCTCAAGAAAAGGCAATTTATTTCGAATATTCTCCACTGTCAATATTTGAACTGCAGATTTAAGATTGCAATCTTCAAAACAAATATCTTCTTTTGTTGAAAAATAAGGATAGAGTCTGCATGACATAGGTCTGGCAGGATATATACCACAGGAATGATTTTTATAAAAAGGACAGATACTGTAAAGAAAATTTCCGTCTTTCTTTTTTTTATTAATATAATCTTTAAAAAATTTCACTCTTCCTTTTGAGATAGAAGAGTCACGTAAAAAATCCTCTATATAATCATACTCCAGAAGATATATACCGAGCTTTGCTTCTACGGAACAGCAGCGGAAACATTCGTTACATGGATTTAAAGAGACCTTATGAATATATTTGATAGATTCTTCATATATTTTTGAAAGCTCTCTGTAATACCAGTTTTTTGAATCGTGACGCGTGACGCGTGACGCGTGACGCGTGATAAAATTATCACTCACTGTTCACCGTTTACTCTTCATGGGTTTTCGGTCTTTTCGATTTACTTTTTTTACTGCCTATCAATTCATAATAAAGTTTTGCATTATTAACCTCTATGGCTCTTGCCATAGCACTTATTAAAAATGTTATTGTCTCACCTGTGGCAGCCCCTACCGAGGTATATATAATATTCTGAAGAGCTTCTTCCATTGTAAACTTTTTATCCTTTGAATATAACTCTTCTTTTATGGCTTTTTCAACACTCTCCCCTATTCTCCTGGAGAGTTCTTCATAATGTTTATCAAGATGATCTTTAAAAAATTGTTCTGCATCAATACCTATTTTTGCCATTTTAAATCAACTCCCCGATGAATTTTGTGGCCAGTGAAATGTAACGGTTATTTTCAGCACTCACTGCTCACATATAAAAAATTCCACAATAGCACATGAAATCCTTTTTATGATATAATCTCACCTATGAAAGAAAAGTTTTATCCTTTAGCTGTAAAGGAAAAGATTTTTTTAGAATATTTCCTTAAACTTTTTGAAACACCTGAAGAATACAGACTGGGAATTAATTATATTACTTCTGGTAATATAGATCAGGCTGTTTCCGAATTCAAAAGTTTCAAAAAGGATTCTTCGGTATGTTTTAATCTCGGTCTTACTTACTGGCTGAAACAGGACTACCTGAAAGCATCTTCTTCCTTTCACGAAGCACTTGCATCGGGAAAAGATAAAAAAAAGAGGATCTTTTTTTATTTTCAGAGTCTTTTTTATCTCTCTATATGGTATTTCAACAGAAGAGACTTCAGCCGTCTTGAAGATATACTGGAAGAAATATCCCTCATTTCTTTATCTCCCTGGAAATATTCACGGGACGATCTGTATCTGTATAAACTGATGAAATCTTTCCTTTATCTTATAGAAGGGCTTATTTATGTAAAGAAAAACGATGTCCCGAAAGGATTGAAATATTTCAGGACTTCCCTGAAATGGAATAAAAACTCACCCATTGCATTTTATTATCTTGCCATGACTGAAGGACTGTTGAAGAATTTCTCAGGAGCTTCTTATTATATAGACAGAGCCATTAAAATTTCTCCGGGCATATCTTATTTAACTTCTCTCAAAAAACTTATTTCCAGGTACAGAAAAGAAGAAGAGAGTAAAGAAAAGACCCCCTTTCTTTCCATAAATGCCCCCGATCCTTTAACAATAAGAAACTTTTGCTGGATTCTTCTTATGGAAAATCTGCCCGGCATGACCCTGACATATCTGGAGAAAGGTATTGCATCATGCCCTGTCTCATCATCACTTTTTCTCTATAAAGGTCTGGCTCTGGAATATACAAATCAATTCGAGGAATCCCTTGCTTCCTATCAGAAAGCTCTGGAATTTTCCGATATGGGTTTCTACGGAGATATGTTACTCGGCAGGGCTTTTTACAAACATTCTCTTTATGCCAGAGCAAAAGAATTTTTCGAAAAAGCGCTGAAAAAAGATAAAAATTCCGTATCAATTCTTCTATATCTTTCGGAAATTTCCGTAAAGGAAGGTAATTACTCGGAAAGCATAACATATCTTGAAAAACTCGCATCA
Organism: Vulcanimicrobiota bacterium; assembly: GCA_040217695.1. Classification (GTDB taxonomy): domain Bacteria; phylum Vulcanimicrobiota; class SpSt-956; order SpSt-956; family JAKJGF01; genus CALARM01. The sequence continues at coordinate 7,519 of JBEHWO010000172.1, forward strand.
ATAAAAGGAGAACATATCTTACCTTCACTGGTATATTTGATGAATTGCTTTTACATTGAAGAGGAATACCTTAAAGCACTGGATATTTCATCCAGAATATTTATAGAAGATAAAGGACTATTCTACAGGCCCGGCATAAGGTTTTTCAGAGGATTAATCTATCTGGATATGGATAAAATAGATAATGCTCTTACGGAAGTAAATGACAGCCTGAGATTCGAGCCTGACAATCCAGTAGCTTTAAGTTATAAAGGGTTTATAATCACGGTGAAAACTTCAAAACATAAATTCTTGAAAAATTTCAGAGAACCGTTATCACTGTTTGTAAAAGCCCTTAAAATCGATTTCCAATGTCCCGCTGTCTATCTCCACCTCTACTCTCTGTACCATCTCACAGGAGAGAGGGAAAAAAAAGACCGGATTTTAAAACATCTATGCCGTCTGGAAATAGAAGAAAGAGATCTGAGAATCTTTAAAAAATTCTTTCCTGATCTGTTCAGAGAAATTACAGGCATGATAAAAATAAAAACTCCTGTAAAATACGGACTCATTTCCTCCATTTCAGAGGAACAGTTTATAGATAATTTTTCTCCCTTTAACATGTTTTCCCGCTCCTGTGAAGAAGAAATACTGTTTTTCTACCATACATATAAATCATTACTTGCCAGCACATACAGATATCCCTTATTCCTCCTGTCAGGCACACTTTACGGCCAGAAAGACTTTTCAATATTTCATATAAAAACCTTGATTGAATTGAGCGGAGATAATCATATAGTAAATGACATAATAAATGATTTTTATATAAAAACAAAAGACAGATCGTCTGAAGCCATTGAAAATTACCGTCTTACCTTTTCCCTGAATCCAGAAAAGGCAAATAACACAATATTTCTGGCAAAGTTATTAAGGGAAGAGGAAGATTTTTCTGCCACGTCACTGCCTGTATATGAAAAATGCTGGATATTGAAAGGGGAAGATAAAGAAAACCTGCTGGCTCTCGTAAGAACACTCCTCATACATGGAAAAATCATGGACTCTCTGTTTGAGCTATGTCTTCAGATTTACCTCTCAGGAAAAAATTTTGCAGAAAGAGACAGGCTTCTGTCTTTTCTGGCGGAAAAATTTCTCTCTGAGAAAAACAGAAGTTATACGGCTCGAAAAATTTATATAGATACCTTAAAATCAGATATAGCAGTGAAAGATTCTGTCATGGATTTTCTGACGAACCTATTTATTGAAGACAGAAGACTGGACGAACTGGCACTCGGCCTGTATTTAAACAGATACAGCATATGTCCTGAAAACAAAGAAATCATACTCCTCTGTGCAGGTGCCCTTATCGTAAATAAAATATCGGATAAATTTACAGGAGAGATTTACCGTAAATCATGGGAAATAAATCGATACGACAGAGCCAGTTTTATAATGTGGGTTTATATTAATGTTTCCACCGGTACGGCAGAAAAGGAATATCTGGAAAAAGCTCTTTTTATAATCCTCTCTGACATAACAAGATATACCGGGCAATTCTGGCATGATATTTCAACAGAGATTATCCATGCCGCTGCTCTCATATATGTCTCCGAAAAACGAACAGACAGAATGGCTTTAGAGGTCTATAGAAGATCAATAAACATTGAACATGAAAATGAAATTTTTAAATATTACCTGCTCATGTCTGCTCTGGAAAATAAATGGTATGACATTGATGCAATTGAAATGTACCGTTATTTCTTTAACAGAGACGATATACCGGGGAATATAAAAGAAGAAATAGTGAATGCAATGCTGGAGATTTATGGTTCCTCCATTATTACATATGATCTGTGTGATGAATTTGCTTACGAAATTTATAAAAAGGCTTTTTCCCGTAAGGGCCGGGAACTACAGGTATGTGATATAAACATACTCTGGCATTATTTTATTAAAAATCTTTCCTCTTCCTCTCTTCCCGATATGGCAGGAGGACTCATAAATTACCTCTCGGAACCGGAAATAATATTTCTTCTGGAAGGTAAAGATTTTATTCCTGTCAGAAAAAGTTTCGTTTATTTATTTATGGGCCATACAGACATGGCTCTTATATACCTGGAAAAGGACATAAACGAAAAAACTTCTCCCATTATACTTTACTGTCTGGCAAAACTCAATTTTGAAATGGGAAATGAAGCAAATAAATTTATGGAATTAATAAATCAGGAAGATATTTCCGATGTAAATACCACTCTGGCAGCGGGAAGATTATATTTAGCACTGGGTAATAAAGAAAAAGGAACAGACCTGTACAGAAATGCTTTGAGAAGATTTCCAGATAAAAAGAAAGAATTTTTGAGAGAACTGGGCCTCCTTTATATGGAAACATCTCCTGAAGCGGCTGAAGCATATTTTAAAGAATTAATTTCCATATCTCCCTGTGAAGAAGAAGCACTGCTGACTCTCGGAAATCTTGCTATGTCCAGGAAATCTTATGAAGAAGCATATAATTATTTTCTGTCCCTTCAAAAGTTTTATCCTGAAAACATCAGAGCACTGGAAGGACTTGCTCTGGTTTATTATTATACAGGAAAGGAACGTGATTCTCTGGAACTGTTATCAGGCATATATAATAAAAAGGAAAAACTTTCCCCTGAAGGTTCTTTTATATTTGCAAAGTGCCTGAACAGAAAAGGGGACTATGTAAAAGCTCTTGAATGTTATTCATATGCCATTGATGAAGGATACGTTAATCCCCCTGTATACCTGGAAAGAGCTCTTACTCTGAAATCTCTGGGGAGACTTAAAGCTTCTGCCTATGATTTCGGTGAATTCCTGCGAAAATATACCGGCGAAGACAGAAATACGATAGAAGCTTTAATCAACATGGCTGAAATTGCCCGGGAGCTGGGAGAATTTTCATCTGCTCTGAAGAATCTGAAAAAAGCTTTCAACATTTCTATAAAAACCGGATGTGACAGAAAAAATTATATTCTGGAAGAAGGAGCCTCGCTGTGCCTCAAATTGAAAAACTGTTCACCTTCCGAGCTTTATATACTCAACAGTTATTTAAAAATTCATAATGAAGACCATGACATAATAAATTACAGATCGGAAATTTTATACACACTGGCCATGAAAGAAGAAGAAAAAGGAAACACAGAGGGAGCTGAAAAAATCTATAAAAAAATCATAGAATATGATAACCACATGAAATCTCTCGTAAGACTCGGATATATTTCATATGAGAGAGGAGATATACCTTTATCGGCAACCTTCTGGGAGAAGGCAGAAAATACGGGTTCCGAAGATATGAACATATGCCGAAAACTCCATACATATTATCTTGCTGAAAATATTATAGACAGAGCTATAAAATACCTCTCCAGATCTGTAAAAAAGGAATGGAAAAAAGATGAAACTATTACCCTTGGAGAGATTTTAATCAAAAACGGTTCTTACGACGAAGCAATAAATATACTGGAAGAAGCTCTCGTGAAAGGAATAATAGAAGATAGAATTTATTATCTTCTGGGAAAATCTTATATGGAACTCATTCCTGCTTATGAGGAGCAATTCAGTAAATCTCTGGATTATTTAAGAAACATAAAAGAAGAAACTCATGACACTGTTTCACTCACAGGGCAGGTTTATATAAAATCGGGGAATACTGACATGGCTGAAAAAATTTTCAATAAACTCCCCGATAATTCGCCTGAAAGATATTATAACCTGGGTATTTTATACTCCCATAAAGGAGAACTTAAAGACAGCCAGGACTGTTTCGAACTTGCCCTGGAACTTTCACCCGGTTATAAAGACCTGAAAACAAAACTTGCCATGATATATATTGAACGTAAAAGCTTCAATCCGGACCATATTAATTTTTTGGAAAACATTCTAAAAGAACGGAATGACTGGCCTTCAGAAAAACTGAAAACTGTTATGGAACATCTTCACAGTCACTACACGGCTCACAATCAATGGGAAAAAGGAGTAAATCTCATTGAGCCTATGCTGAAAATGCCTGATTTAAAAACAGATGAAAGATTATGGGCCTGGCTGGCTCTGGATTTTATACATCTGAATAATATGGAAAGAGCTTCAGAAATTTTGAATAAGTTCTCTCTGAAAAATACTGAAAAAGAAGGAGAAACACTCAAAATTCACAGAATATTTGCAGAAAAGCTTATCTCAAACAGTGATTATGACGGTGCCAGAAAGATATATGAAAAGATATATAAATGTGACCCCGAATATTCTGTTGCAGGTAAAATGCTTGAAATGCTGGCAAAAGAAAGAGTGGGCAGATTTGCCCTGATAGAAGCTACCGGTAAAGGAGCAAATGCTTCCGTATGGAAAGCTTTTGACCTTATATCACTGAGGACTGTAGCTCTGAAGATATTACATTCGGAGCACAGATTAAATGAAGAGATTAAGAAAGAAATAAACAGGGAATATAATTTACTCCTGGATTTAAACCTTCCTTCAGTAGTCAGTGTAATACCAGAAAGCTGCGGCGAATATTATTTTGCCATGGAATATCTGGAAGGCTCGCTTACAAAGATGCTTAAAGAAAATCCTGGAGGACTGGATATGCCGGACATAATGGATATAGCGTCTCAGGTGTCAGAGATATTATCCCTTCTGCATCAGAATAATATTATCTACCAGGACCTTGCACCTGACAATATTATGTTTTCCGGCAAATCTATAAAACTCTGCGATTTCGGAGGAGCCAAAAAACTCGATGCCGGCGGCAAAACAGAATTCGGAGGAACTGTAGCCCATCTTGCCTGGGCATCACCGGAACAGTGTATTTCTATTTCAGGTGGCACAGCCTCTGTCGATCACAGAACAGATATTTACAGTTTCGGTATTTTACTTTATGAAATGGTTACAGGAGATCTGCCATTTAACCTGCCCGACCCGCAGCTTATAAGTGCCCATCAATATTCTCAACCTGTTCCCCCTGTCATGAAAAGAGATAATATACCGGGACAGTTAAATGACCTGATTATGAAATGTCTTGCAAAAAAGCCGGAAGAAAGGTTTCAGACTGTGAAGGAAATATGGATAATACTTCAGCAGATCCCCAGGGTTTAAAGGTCAGGGGGGGAAAATAACCATATCATATTTACAATCGTAACGCGTGACGCGTAACGCGTGACGCGAGGATGATAACCGTAATTTGCCAGAGTTATTTTTCTTATTACCACACCAGGTAAAAGAGTATCCAAAAAAATTACATATAATGTGCTTATATAAAGTTTCTGCTCCTGTAACGCGTCACGATATATAACAGGAGTTACACATTTTGTCATTGCGAGGAGCGGAGCGACGAAGCAATCCCAACAATTTCCGTTGTAATAATGGGATTGCTTCGCTTCGCTCGCAATGATTGATTCTTCTGTATTTTTTGCGTAAGTCCTGATATAAGATTTTGGTTACTAATTTATCTGTTACGGTACTTAGAACCTATCCGAAAAGTAATATTTATTGTACACCCTTCCGGGGGGTGAGGCTCTGGAGAAAAATATATACCGTATTAACAGTAATTTGTAAATTAAATAAATGTAATATCGCAGCAGTCTGTAATAACAGGTTGTT
>JBEHWO010000173.1:0-13045 GCA_040217695.1 Vulcanimicrobiota bacterium
CAGACGGAAAACTGTACAAACCCGGAGATATTGTAACAATACCACCGGGAGAATATACTTCAAGACCAATACACTATCCTCCTCTTGCCGCCTATCTTATACACATAATGGGCTATATTCACTTTCTGTCAGACAGGACAATGGAACCGCTTACATTTACGGCATGGCTTATTATGGAGTTTCCCGTTTATATTTCAGACTTTCTTATAGCTCTGGGCTGTATGCTTACAGTAAGTCATTTTGCAGGAAAGAAAATGGGGCTTATCGCCTATATTCTCATGTGGTTATGTCCCGGTATACTCCTGACAGGGGTTCTCTGGGGACAGTGGGATTCCTGGTTTATAGCCCCATGTGTATGGTGTGTATATTTTGCTTTAAAAGAAAAATGGGCTCTGGCAGGAATAATTTATGGCATTGCCATAATGTTAAAAGCCCAGTCACTTGTAATGGGGCCTGCTCTTGCATATTTCTTCCTGTCCGGAAATAATCTGAAATCAACGGGAATTTTTGCTCTTTCAGTATTATTAACCGTACTGTTAATCCCTTTACCTTTTACCATTCATTCAGGCGCTGCCTGGTTTCAAAACTGTTATGTTGAAACCTTTACGGAAATACTTCCCTACAGTACATTGAAAGCCTTTAATATATGGATGATAGATCTCATAATATGCCGTAATAATGATGTAAACAGCACAATATTCGGTATAACGAAACAAACAATCGGTATTATACTTTTAATATCGGGTCTGCTCATATCTTTCGTTATATGTTACAGGAGATACGGAAATAAAAGTCTGTCTTTACCTGCACTGACAGCACTGACCTTTGCAGTTACTTTTTTATTTCCTACAAAGGTTCATGAACGTTACATAATCTATTTCCTGCCATTTCTGATGATATCTGCCTTTATAGAAAAGAATTACTGGATAACCTTTGCAGGTTACTCCGTGATAGCCATCTTTGAAGTAACACATCATATATGGTTACATGAAGCCTTTAATCTGCAAAATGCAGGTTCTTTTAATCTTATCTTTCTTTTTTTACTCAGTATTACAGCACTGGCCCTTTTCTTTCACTGGATAAAAACTATGAGCGGAAAATATACGGAGAAAAAGTAATCGTGATGGGTACCACCGTAAAAAGTTACTATACATTTAATTACAGGATGTGTAAAAAGTGAAAAAAACGAAAAAACCTTCGGAAAATAAATATAAATTTAATATGGATATTGTATGCGTTGTCTTTATTGTAATACTCATGTTAATATTCTTTTATGATCCTCTCTTTACAGGAAAATCATATTTCCTGAATGACATAGAGGCAATGGAATATCCTTTCCATCATTACAAATATGATATGGGACAGGCAGGTAAATTATTTCTCTGGGATCCTTACAGTTTCTGCGGTCAGCCCTATATAGCAGATATACATACAGGTACCTTTTACCCTCTGAACTGGATCTTTTTCTTTATCCCTACTGCTACAGCCATTGTTATTTATGTAGTCATACATTTTCTTATGGCAGGTATCTTTTCATATATATTTTTAAGAGATATGGAATTTGATTATATATCCTCACTGGCAGGGTCTATATTTTATAGTTTCTGCGGGTTTATGGTAATAAGAATAATACATGTAAACTTTACGACAGACTGTGCCCTGCTGCCTCTATGTCTTTACTCTGTAAATATTTTATTTCGCAAAAAAAATCTCCTTTCATCACTGCTTTTAAGTCTGTTTCTCGCCTGTACCCTCCTGTCAGGAAATTATCAGGTAAGTCTGATGGTCTACGGCATAACCTTTATATATTTTGCAGGAAAGCTCGATCTAAAAGAGCTCAAAAAGCACCTTCTCCCGGGAGGACTTTTTTTGGCAGCCATCATCTTTTCATTTATGTTTATGGCAGTTCAATTATTACCAACATGGGAATATATAGGGCAGACTATGAGAATATCAAACGGTCTGCCTTACGATATGGCCACAAAAGATTCCGTAGGATTAAAACAACTGTTATTGTTCATAATTCCCGATTATTTCGGTCTTCCCTGGCGTTATGGCGGCTATACGGGATATCCGTATTTCTGGGAAGCATGTTTTTATGTAGGCGTATTTCCACTTCTTCTTACATTGATTGCTCCTTTTTTAATTACCGGTAAAGAGAAAAAAATTTTTATCATACTCTGTATTATAGCCCTGCTTGGTTTTACACTTTCTCTCGGAAAATACACTCCTGTATACGGTCTGTTTTACAGTATTGTTCCGCTGTTTAAATCATACAGATTTCCATTAAGATGGCTCCTTCTGTTATTGCCGGGCATGCTATACTCCATAGCCCTGTCTGTAAACAGATTATATAATCTTGAAAAACCTGTGACACATAAAGAAAATCCCCGGCTAATCATGTCCCTTATACTGGCAGGAATAATAATGATAAATCTTCTGATACTAATAATGATTGTACCTCCTAAAACTGCGGCAGGCACAATTTCTTTTCTGGTTACAGGGATTACAGGTTTTATAATAATATTTCTGAGATTATACTGTATAATAGGGAAAAAGCTCTTTGCCTTCCTTACCATAGCTTCATTAATTATATCTGCTTTTTCTTTCGGACTGTTCATTAACTTAAAAACAGAAAGGAGTTATTTCGATAAAAGAGCAGGTGATGTATTTGATGTATTAAAAGATAAAATACCTCCTGAACGTATATATTATTTTCCTCCTCCCGATCTTCACGGAACGAAAAATATGACAGGAACAAGGAAGATATCCACTCTCATAGGTTATAATCCTCTGATTCTGAAACGATACGGAGAATATATACTCTATTCGGATTATAAAGTTCCCCTTACTCCTGAGATACAGCTTGAATTTATAAAACAGAGCAATATGATTCCCATAAAGAATCTCACGAAAAAAATGATATTGCTGACAAACCTTTCTGCAGTATATTCCTTCGAAGGAACAATGGGTGATTATAAGCTCAATATAATACCGGTAAAAAATCCCTGCGGAAGAGCATTTACAGTAAACGAATATCAGGTAATCACAGATGATTACAAAACACTTCAATATATGGGAAGCAATGACTTTGACCCTCTGAATAAAGTATTACTGAATGAAGACCCGGGCATAAAAAATACCGGCATAATCAAAAAAGAAAATTATCCGGTCGAATTCCAGAAATTTGAACCTGATTATATTAAAATGAAGGTCAGTCCGGAACAATCATGCTGGCTATTTCTTTCGGAAATTTATTACCCCGGGTGGAAAGCCTTTGTAGACGGGAAAGAGCGTAAGGTTTACAGAGCCAATTATATGTTCAGAGCAATAGAACTGAAACAGGGCGACAATACAGTGGAGTTTTATTTCAGCTCGGATTCATTCAGAAAAGGAGCCGCTATATCTCTCATAGCTGTTCTGATATTAACAGCAGTTTTACTGAAAGATTTAATTATGATATTTATGAGACGGTCTAATGTGGATCAATCATAAAACTTTATCATATATATAAAGACATGGATTCCCGGCACGTTCTTTAATCTCATATACAGGATCTGTCAGATGAAGTTCTTCCGGTCTGAGGATAAATATTACTCTGTCGTTTTTACCGTTTTCCTGGAGTTTACTGATAGCAGGAAGCCATGAGTCTCCATAGATAAAGTTCATTTTTCCGTACCTTACATGTATATCCCATTCGCCCGGTGTATAAATAAGATGCTCATCTTTAAGCCATTGTTCAGGTTCATAGGCCAGATATACAAGTGACAGAATATATGGCTGATTCATACCATTTGTAGTAACAAAAACAGCATCTGCTTCATTAATACGCGGTTTAAGCCACAGACATGCCTCTTTAAGATCTGCCTGATAGAGATGATAGTAGCCGGGTAAATTATTGGCAATAAAAAAATAAAAATAAAGATACCATATATTATTTACTATGAAAAGAAAGGAAATAAAAGCTGTTATAACGTAAGCAAGATTTTTTTTCTTTTTCCACAGATATTGAAAACCATGAACTGCTCCGAAAGCGCTCAGAAGAACCAGTGAAATCATACCAGGAGCACTGCGGAGAGGGTTCGGACTCTGAAACACACCGAGAGAATCGCTGATGGGATAGGCAAGTAAGAAAGCAAGAAGAAACCTGGCAGACTTTGAATGTTTTATTCTGTATATAAGAAAAATCATTCCTGATATTGCCAGTGGCATCATATACAACTGAAATATTATGGCATCGGGAAAATAATTAACAATTTTTTCCGACTGAACAAACAGATAATAAGGATTAAAATGATTAAGATACCTGTAAATTATACCGGCAACCACCTGAACAGCAGAAAGGTTCATTGACTTCCACAGCATCTGTCTGTCACCGTGCCTGTTTATACCATGAGGGTCTGCTATATGCATATAAATTAATGGGGCAAAGACAAGAAAAAAAACAACAGTGAACACCAGAACAGATAAAAATCCTCTCCTGTTTTTTATGAGGTTAATAAAATCTCTTAAATTTAATAAGAGCAGGAACAAAAGAAAAAAAGGGTAAAAAATTCTATTCGGCTGATAGGCATAACATGAAATTCCTGCGACAAGACCGGCAAGAGAAGCAAATACCGGCCGAGGAACTCCTCTGTCATTATCATCTAAAGACAGATGAGACATCAGTAGAAGCGTAATAAATGCCATGACGGAAAAAGGACATACACAGCCTTCATGAGCCAGTCTGCTCAGATGAAGATGCCATGGTGCGACACATAATATTCCTGCTCCTGCAAGACCGGCATAGTGATTGAACAGTCTTTTTCCCGCAATATATGTCAGAAATACGGTAATTATTCCGAGTAAAGCTGCAGCCAGACGGGATGTATATACATGTAACCCCAGGGTTCCTGTAAACGGAAGGAGAATATACAGAAAAAGAGTGGAATAATTTGCTCCCAGGCCGCGGGCATAAAAAATGGGCCATGAAACACCTGCCTGATCATGTCCTGTTTTAACAAGGCAGTAGGAATTCCATAAGTTAAAGGCTTCATCCTGATGAAATCCGTCAGGATATTCGGAAAGACTGACGAGTCTTAAAACAGATGCCACCGTAAGAATAAAAATTAATATATATATACCCTTTTTCATAATTTATTTCTCTTTAAAGCCGTAATCCTCTCAGTGCTTAGTACCGTAACAGATAAATTAGCAACCAAAATCTTATATATCGTGACGCGTAACGCGTAACGTGTTACGGGAGCAGAAACTTTATATAAGCACATGATACATAATTTTTTGGATACTCTTTTACCTGCTGTGGTACTTAGGGTTTGTCAGGAAATAACTCCATCATATTTACAGTTTATATCGTGACGCGTAACGCGTAACGCAAGGATAATAAACGTTCTAATAATTTGCCAGGGTTATTTTCTTACAGTCTCTTATAACGGTAAATATTCCGCCTAGTCGTAACGTGTGACGGGAGGAATTGATACGTGCAAAATATAGGGAAATGAATACTTTAGGGATAAATTCTTATCCATAATGAAAAGGTATCAGACCTGAAAATCAAAGAGAGAATTTTCGCCCCCCGTTTCTACTTTTTTCCCATCTTTCGTATATGCCTGAGACAGTTCAGAGTCTTTCTTAAAAAGCTCCTGTTTTGCTCTCATTTCCATCTGTGTCGCTTCGGCAGCGACGGCACGGTCCTGGCCTGAAGGTTCTGCAGGTGCAAGAGCCGCTCTTCTTATAGTCTGAGCTTTTGCTATGGTAGCCTGCGGATTGTCAGGCACTTCTGACGTATCAATACTTACTTCGCCTGAAACAGCATATTTTTTACCATCAGGGCCGGTAGTATATTGAAAATTGGCTCCACCTCTTGCATAGGGACCTGCTACTGCAAGGTGCATACGTTCATGGAGCTTTACTTCCATATCTCTTTGTTTTAACCTATCTATCTCTCTCTGTGTTTTTTCATCATACGTCCCCGCAATGCCAATATCTTTTCTGTCGTCTTTTTTCTCCGTAGAATCGGTTTTTTCAGCAGAATCTGATTTTATATTGAATCTGTCATAATTTATATATTCATTTCTGTAAGAAGATATAGCTGTAACAGGCATAAACCGTTCCCCTCTAAAATATGACTGATTTCAATCACAGCAGAGAATAAAATTTTCGATTTCCTGCCCTTATATATAGTTATGGGTTGTAAAAAAATAACCTTATCATATTTACAATCGTGACGCGTAACGCGTAACGCGTGACGCGAGGAGAAAAACCATAATTTTCCAGAGTTATTTTCTTACAGTCCCTTAGTTTCATAACTATCAATAAATAACGACCTCGTAATGCGTAAATCGTAATACGTGATGCGCAGGGATTAAACCCGTGACGCGTTACGCGTTACGCGTCACGAGAGAATATATGTATTATTTATGCTCACCACAGTAAACTCTAATAAGTTATGAAATACACTATAAATATTATAACCCACTCTGTAAGCCATAACAAGGTTTATAAAAAAATTAGTTCTAACGGTATTGCGTTTAAAAAACTATCTCCATATTACAATCATTGCAATTAAACCTCAAAAAATATTTTTTCCCTTTTTCATCTACAAGATAAAGAGATTCAGTTTTTTTACATCCTCCGGCATGGCAGAGATCTGTAGAATATTTCAAACAGTGTTTCGTTTTCATCACTGTATGTCCTTTCATGTCCATTCCTATCTCTGCAGCAGGTTCCATTACTTTTGCTCCATGCCTGGCATAGAATCTTTCTGCAAAACTGTTCATCACGTTTCCCCGGAATGTCACAGTTTTTTCAGGAAAGGGATAAGTATTTTTCTCTATATAAGATATTTTTCTCAAAAAAACCTCTTCCCTCTTTTTCCTCAACATTTCCGCAAGTTTTCTCCTGAGCTTATTCAGTTCTTTTACAGGTATAAAATATATATCTTTCAGATTTATCTCGATCTGTTCCGCTGAAAATTCTGTCTCTCCCAGGCTCGAAAGCTGTTTTTTTATAGTAAAGAGAGCTTTTTCTCTGTTTCTGGCTATTTCCATGTTAATTTCCGCAGAAAGAGAAGCTTTTATATTATCTTCATCTACAGCAGTAAGCAGAAGATTTTCTCTTTCCTCCGATACGGTCAATTTAACCGAAATCTTCCTCTCAATCGTTGCATGTTTGAGCTGTTTCAGAAAATCTATATCAAGGTTTCTGTATATGAGAGTATCTTTTTTTATAAAACTCATATCATCGGGAAAAATTCTGTTTTTCTCCACTTTTTTTACCGATGTTCCTCTGAGTATGGAGGTATCATCGAAAAAACATATACCGTCACCGGCTTTCAGAGAGTGGTAAGATAAATAAAAAGAATTTTTATCACAATTCAGAACTTTTCCGCATGCTTTGCCGGTAGATTTCGGAGTATTGAATGATGTTATATCTTTATGTCTTCCATGTAAAAAATAATCCGTATATCCTCTGTTAAAAGTCTTCTCCGGGTCAGGAGTAAAATCTATTGTAATATTGCCGCTCGAAGTTTTTTTATAACCTGCCCTGTCAATTTTCTGCCTGTAAAAAGATACAATATTTTTTACATAATTAATATCTTTAAGTCTTCCTTCTATTTTGAAGGAATTTATGCCGGAGTCGAAAAGATCTTTTATATAATCAGATAGATTAAGATCCTTCAGAGAAAGGAGATATTTATCTTTTACAATAACATTCCCTGCTTCATCTAGAAGGGAGTAAGCTTTTCTGCATGGCTGGGCACAATCGCCTCTGTTACCGCTTCTTCCGCCGATTGCATAGCTGAGATAACATTGACCGCTGTAACATACACAGAGTGCTCCATGGACAAAAAATTCCAGTTCTATTTCTGTTTTTTCTCTGATATTTTTTATCTCTTCCAGGGATAATTCCCTTGCAAGAATTACCCTCTTAAATCCGACCTGTTCAAGAAATTTTATTTTTTCCACACTGTTATTATGACATTGAGTACTTGCAAATAAAGGAACAGGAGGAAGATCCATCTCTAAAAAGCCCATATCCTGAATAATAAATGCATCGACACCAGTTTCATAAAGTTTCTCTAAAAATTCTTTTGCCTGAATAATCTCCTTATCTGTAAGTATTGTGTTAAGTGTAACATAAACACGGGCAAAATACCTGTGAGCAAAGGAAACAAGGGTTTTTATATCTTCAATGGAATTTCCGGCAGAGCTTCTGGCGCCAAATCTGTCTGCACCGATATAAACGGCATCTGCACCGCATTTTATTGCTGCCATACCGCATTCCAGATCTTTAGCAGGTGAGAGAAGTTCTATTTTTTTCATAATCTTATTATAGCAGAATTTTTTTATAGACAAAATAATTACCCGGCAATTGTTCCTCTTTAACAATTTAAATTACTTTTCTGTCTTTTTATTTTCTCTCCGGGAAGGATTTTTAAATTTTCCTATAGAATATAAGTTTTTAATAGCCTTCAGCTCAAATAGCAGTTTATTATTCAAATAAAAAGTCCGCCTCCCGAAGCAAGCGTCGCACAAAGAACATGCTCGGAGCGGACTCCTTGAATAAACATATACTAGTATTTATCTAGTCATATTATTATACCATAAAATGTAAATTAATAAATAAAATTTACATCATATCTATTATCGGCTAAAAAAATATAAACTTTAATAAAAGTACTATTTTTTTTCATCCTCTATAATAAAATTTATAACTGGAGGCGCCTCAAATTTATGAATATAACAGGAATAATATTTCACTGGTCAGAAGGAACATATGCTCAAATTTTCAATAATTATCATTACAATATTACCTATGATAGTACCACCCGGAAAGCAGGTATAGTCAAAACCTGTTCCAGTGTTTTCGAGCCCAGGAATCATACATGGCACAGGAATAATAACAGGATAGGTATATCACTCTGCTGTGCATACGGTGCACGCCCCGAACATCCGGGGGATTTTCCGCCTGCAGAAGCGCAAATTGAAACAGCCTGTGCCCTTGCAGGTAAACTGGCTCATATTTACAGCATAAAAAGAGATGAAATAAATACTCATGCCGTATGGGCTTTTATCGATGGTTACGGTATACACTCAAAAGACAAAGACATTAAATGGGATCTATGGATACCTTCATGGGAAGAGGGAAAGAATTTAACACAGGTTATGAAAGATAAAACTTTATGGTACAAGGAACAATTTCATCTCCATGCAGATAATTCAGATAAAATATATGAAGAAAAAGCAATAGATTTAGCAGACGGCGAAAAACTTTATATGCCGTCGATCTTTAAAGTCGCCAGGGCATCTCATATTGTGACAGAGAACCACAGAAGATTTAATTGTTCATGGCCCGATTCGTTTAAAGACTGTATAGAAGAACATTATAAACTCTCGGAACGTTACACAGGTTATACCATGATAAGAAACGAACCATGGTGTTTTCCATATAATACAGGATGCTATTTCGGCCAGGAACTACAGGAGCGAAAACCTTCGGAAACAGAAGAAGGGTGGTATATAAATTTGAAATGGAAAAAAGCCCCTCCGAAAGGTACAAGGTTTATTATAAAAAACCCTGTCAATGAGAGAACAGTTGTAGCAATAGCAGGTTATGAAACAGGCAATGGTAACCAGGGAGACATGATAGGCGGAGTATGTGAGGAAATACACCACTATCTGGGAACAGACCATGGGAGTAAGCTGGAAGTAGGTCTGGCATATAATCAGACACTCTGCCCGGGGCCGGTAAATTTAAATAAAAGTCTGTGCTCCTATTTACCGAGGTGAGCATAAATAATACATATAAGCTCTCGTGACGCGTTACGCGTAACGCGTAACGGGAGGAAAACTTTTAATACATGCTTATTGCTCAGGTCAGTAACACAAAATTATTGCTATCTCCTGCTACCTGTGTTATAGTAGCAATATGAAATCAATGGAAGAATTCAAAAATTATTATAAAACAGATATTTTACCTGATGTTCAGGAACTTGAACTGATCAGATTAAAAATATTTTATGATATAAAAAATGTCAAAATGAAACTTCTCCTGGCCGGTGCAGGTCTCTTACCTGCTCTGTTGCTCATAAAAGCTTATATTTACCCTTCCCTTCTTATGACTACTCTCCTTGCCTTCTATTTTTTTATAATAATCTGTATGTGCGGAATACCTTATATATATAAAGAAATGAGGATGCATGAATCGGGATTTCTCGATGGTTTCAAACAAAAAGTCATAAAAAAAATGCTTACTTTCTATGATGAAAGTTTTACCTACAGTCCGGGAGAACATATGTCCATGGAGGATTTCAAAAAAGCCAGCCTTTTGCCTGACATATGGCAGGCAAACAGAATATACGGAGACGATATGGTCAGAGGAAAAATAGGAGACGTAAAAATCAGTTTTTCCGAAATTCATGTATCCCATCACTCATCAGGCAAAAATTCCCATACAAGAGAAATATTTAACGGTCTCTTTTTTAAGGGAGAATTTAAAAAATCATTCAGACCTACCGAGTCAGGTATTGTATCCAGGAGAAATGTAACATGTAAAATAGAAAGCGATGACGGCTTTACATTCAACATAGAAAAAGAGATTTATCAGGTCTGCTGCGGATCTACCATGTACATTGCCATACCGGCAAAACAACTTTTTGAACCTGCAATAAACAGAAGTCTCCTATGTTTCGATGAAATAGCTGAATACATGGAATACCTTCTTTTTGTTACAGGAACATTTCAGGAACTGGGCAGAGAAAAAGGAATGATAGAGACAACCGCAGAAATTACATCCTGCCCTTCCTGCGGTTTATCAAATGGACACAGTGAATTCTGTACAAGAAAATAAAAAACTACCCCTCGATAAACCTCTCCGGCGTATCTGTTATAATTCCGTCCACACCTGTTTTATTTACAAGTTTATTCACCAGGTCAGGCGAATTGGCCGTATAGGAATAAACCTCTTTATTTCCTTCATGAGCTTTCTTCACAAAAGTGCTTCCTATGAGTGCCCAGTAAGGTAATATTATATCGGCCTTCTGCTCAAGAGAACCTTTCAGTGATAGCCTCTCCCCTGTTTCTTTGGAAACCAGAAATCCTGCTGCTCCTCCTGCAATCATACAGCCTATGGAAAGCAGTGCCCCCGCTCCTCCTATAAGACCTCCTGCAAGACCTGCGACCATACCTCCCACGGTGCCTATCTTAAGTGCTTTTACAAGGGGATCGGGAGAGATAAGAAGTCCTGTTTTTATTTCAGGAGCCATTTCTTCTATATTTTCACTTACAGATTTATCGAAAGACGTTATAAACACATCGTCTTTAAAACCTTTTTCTTCTACGAGTTCAAGTATGTCTTTTTCAATGCCAGGATATTGAAGTGAACTTTTCACTTCTATATCAACCTTAACTTTCCCCTTTGCCCATGTAAGAACCTCTTCCAGGGTCGGAATCTTTTCTCCTTTGAATTGAGGGCCGAACCATGAACCAGCATCAAATTCTTTAAGTTCCTGAAGGGTAAAATCCCTTACATTTCCGTGGCCGTCTGTCGTTCTGTCAATAGTGTCGTCATGCATAATCACAAGATGACCGTCTTGTGTCCTGTGCACATCAAGCTCTATTGCCGTAGCACCATGGTTAAAAGCCTCTTTAAAAGAAGCCATGGTATTTTCAGGCGCAAGTTTAGACGAACCTCTGTGGGCTATTATCAGTGCTTTATTTGAAAGGGACGTTTTATCTTTAATCTCCGGATCCGATTCTTTCTGTTTTACCTGGCTTATTACCGGCTGTTTCTGAATAAAGGAACTTTCTATTTTCATAAATTATACCCCTTTCTCAGGTTAATAATATACTGTAGTGAGCATAAATTCTCGTGACGCGTAACGCGTGACGCGAGAAAGACTCCTTATTACATGTTTATGCTCAGGTCAGTATATACAAAATAACATCTATAATAAACCATGTCAATCATTTATACTTACTTTCATAACTTATAGAAATTAAGTGCTTCGTGACGCGTAACGCGTTACGAAAATCAACTTGACTTTCTCCATAAAAAAATCTTATTATATATAAAGAACATGGATGAAAGAGAGAAAAATTTATTATGAATATAGACTTTCATTATTACTGTATAGCAATTCTATCTATGGCCGCAGGATTTGACAGGGAGGATGCTTTCACAATTGCCTATGCTTCCCAGTATCTTGATGATTCTACAGACGGGACTCCTGTAATCATAGGAGAAGAAGGGAATGAGTTCTATCCGGTATGTACACAGCATATAGGCGTTAAAGCCTTTCTGGAAAACTACTGGAGAGAGGTCTATATGCCATTTCATTTTCCTCCACCTCATCCTTACGGGAACGGTGAGTTCTCTTTCATTGTAGAATCTGCGGCAAATCAGTCTGTTCTGGCTCACAGGATTTTAGATGAAGCCTTAAATGAACCTCCTGACGGGACTCACACCGATGAAAAGATAAATAACAAACTTAAATGGCGCAGGTATCTCTGCCGTACCGGCATAGCAATACATACTTTTTCAGACTCATGGGCACACCAGGGTTTTTCCGGAAGATTTAACTGGGAAAATAATGTTATTGCCATATATGAACGTGCATATGATAAAGATGAAGAAGAATACAACAGACGAAGCATTTTCTGGAGAGTATTACCACCTGTAGGTCATGCCAGAACAGGTCTCTATGCGGACAATACGGATTTTATCGGGAAATATATTATCAGAAAAAACGGCAGCGGAACAGAAGAGATAAAAAGGAATAATCAGATAGAATTTTTACAGGCAGCAGAGGCTGTTTATAATAAATTACTTTATGCGAAAAAACCTGATTATATGGAAAAAGTCAATATAATTCCCTGGGAAAATCTGAGGGATAAAATAAATAAATTACTCACATCACATGAGGTTAATATGAAAAAAAGATGCTGGAACTGGCTCCGGGAATTCAAAGATATAATCACAGGTAATATGTGGAGACATTTCAGATATGATATAAAAAAATGGAAAAAAGAAGCTTTAAAGATTG
>JBEHWO010000174.1:0-12996 GCA_040217695.1 Vulcanimicrobiota bacterium
GGGGGAAATATTTCAAAGAAAGAGTGATTTATTATGGCATCAAAGAACAGACGTAAAAAATTAGATCTTTACTGGCCTACAGTATTAATTCTGAGTATAGGAGTACTTTTAGGAGCATTATTTCTGGGTAAATATATAGGAGAGTCTTTTATAAGCGGAAACAATTTAAAAACTGCCCGGGGAGAAGGTAATACCACTGAAATAAAGACTCTGTCGAAACCTACTATTGTGCCTCAAACCGGCAATACGTCTTATAACCAGAAAGAAAATTCTGCAATTATCCTGCCTCCGTCTTTCAAAAGTGAGACAAAATTTAAGCAAACATCTTTTTCAACTAAAAAAACAGAAACGCCTGTCACCAAAAAAGAAAAACCTTCAGAAAGCGCCGGCACCATAATTCCCACGCCGACTCCTGTAGCGGTGAGCAACAATAAAAAAGTTTCCGAGCCTGTAGCCGAAGATAATACATCAGGGAAAACCAGCAGTGATATTAATAACATGATAGGAACTTCGCCGGACCAGCCAAAAAATGAAGAAAATTTCGACCGTGTGGAATTGAACGAAGAAAAACCTGAGCAAACAAAATCAGACAGTTCATATAAAGTTCAGGCAGGATATTATGTGAATAAGAATAATGCCTCTAAAATGGCGGATGATCTATCTACCAAGGGGTATGATGCCACTGTAGTTCAGGTTGAGGATGAAGGTAAAACCTACTACAGAGTTCAGGCAGGTTCCTTTAACAATAAAGAAAATGCCAAGAAGCTTGAAAAAGAACTGGAACAGAATAATTATGACAGCTGTGTGGTTAATGAAAAAACACAGTGAATATTATCGTAATGCGTAATGCGATACAATGACAATTATGAATTAAGATTGTGTTTAAAAATGACAGGTGATTTTATATACAATGGAAAAAGAAATTTATCACAGAATATTCAAAGTGAAAAGTGAAAAATTTTGGATTTTACTTACTTTTCACTATTCACTACTCACTTTTCACTAATAATAGATTTATAAAATTAAGTGCGATTTCCAGTAAAAGTGAATCTACCTGTCATAAAAAAACACTATCTGATAAAGCCTTTACTTTTATGATTAAATTCAGGTATAATATAAAGAAGAAAATTTAAAAGCAGAACGGGTGATCGCGGATAATCTGTAATGGAATATCCGAGGAAAGTCCGAGCTCCATAAGGCAAGGTACTGGGTAACACCCAGGAGGAGTGATCCTACGGACAGTGCAACAGAAAATATACAGCCAATGGCTTATGAAAATAAGTACAGGCAATGGTGAAATGGTGCGGTCCCGCAAGGGGCTTAATGTAAGAGCGCACCGGCAGTCAGGAGACTGGCTGGCCTGGTAAACCCTACCTGGAGCAAGATCAAACAGGGGATTGTTCTTCGCAAGAAGACGCTGGTAGCCTGCCAGTTGTCTCCGGGTTCGATCGCTTGAGTGTGTCTGGTAACAGACATTCCAGATAGATGATCACCGTCTCGTCAGAGATACAGAACTCGGCTTACAGGTCTGCTTTTAAATTTTTCAATTTTAAACCGCTGCCCCGTCTGACTGCCATAAAATCTTCAGATGGGGATGATGCGGTGAATTTCCCTGATAGAATTTTTTCTCTCATATATAATCCTCGCGTGACGCGCGTCACGCGTCACGATTACAAAACAGGATTATTCATATGGAATTCAACTACCCGGAAGCATTCTGGCTTTTATTACTCATAATACCTTTATATTATTTTACCAGAAACAGTATTTCTCAACTTCCACAATGGAGATTTATTCTGTCTTTTACCCTGAGAATAATAATATTCATATTGATAATAGCTTCCATCTCAGAAGTACAGATAAGAAAGCCAAATAACAGACTATGTGTTATATTTATAGCAGATATTTCAAAAAGTATATCAGATTTAAATAAAGAAGAGATTAAATTTTTTATAAATAAAGCTACAGGCAAAAAACCTCATGACGATATGGCAGGTCTCATTGTAACAGGTGGAAATTCGTCTATAGAATTTGTTCCTTCCGTAAATCCCGGAGTTGATAATTTTTCTTCCGTAGTAGATACAAATCATACAAATATAGCAGGTTCTTTTCAACTTGCCCTTGCCATGTTCCCTGCAGATGCAAATAAAAGAATTGTCCTTATGAGTGACGGACAGGAAAACGCCGGCAATGCCATAAATGAAGCTACCATTGTTTCTGCAAATCATGTACCTGTAGATATTTTGCCTCTGGACAGTTCCCTGGAAAGAGAGGTTTTTATTAAAGACTTTACTATACCTGAACATGTGAGTAAAAATGAGCCTTTTGATGCAAAGATAGTTCTGGAAAGTACGATACTTTCCGATGTAAAAATACAATTCTACAGGAACAGCGCCCTGACAGGCGAAAAAAAATTATCGTTAAAACCCGGGAAAAACGTTTTTTTTATTCCTCAAAAAGTAGAAGACAGCGGATTTTATACCTATGAAATTCAGGTAATTACCGGAAAAAACTCTGATACCCTTATGGACAATAACCGTGCCTGGGCCTATACGAAAGCATCAGGGGAACCACGTATTCTTATAATAAGCGAAGATTCCGCTATGGACAGATATCTTGTAAATGCTTTAAAGGGCATAGAAATATCTCATATTTCTTCTGATAATATACCGACAGAGCTTTTTCAACTCCAGAATTATCAAACTATTATACTGAATGATATCTCATCAATAAAATTTTCCAGTGAACAGATGAAACAGATACAGAGTTACGTAAGAGATCTGGGGGGAGGCCTGATAATGATAGGAGGGGAAAACAGTTTTGGTACAGGCGGATATTATAATACCCCTGTAGAAGAAACCCTTCCTGTAAGTATGGATATAAGAAAAGAAAGAAAAATGCCTGTGATGGCTCTGGTTCTTGCTATAGACAAATCAGGCAGCATGGCAGATTACGGTTCGGGAGGAGTTGAGAAAATTGCCCTCGCGAGGGAAGCTTCTATTGCCTGTGTAGAACTTCTTTCTCCTTCCGATCAGATAGGTATTATAGGTTTTGATGACGCGGCAAAATGGGTTGTGCCTTTTCAAAAAAGAGTGGATGATAAAGATTTTATAATTAAAAATATTGCTTCTTTAAGGGCAGGAGGCGGAACTGATGCCTTTCCTGCTCTTGACGAAGCAAGGAGAGTCCTTACTGTTACCAAAGCTATGTTAAAACATGTAATACTGCTTTCAGACGGGAGAACAGCTCCCGGAGATTTTGACAGTCTTGCAAAGACTATGGCTGAGAATAAAATAACCATGTCATGTGTCGGTATAGGAAGCGATGCAGATATACCTTTTCTTCAATCTCTTGCAAAATCAGGGGGAGGGAGAGTTTACTTTACCTGTGATGTATCCCTCTTACCCAGAATATTTACAAAAGAAGCTCTTATTGCCTCGAAATCTGCCATTATAGAAGAGAATTTTTCTCCTGTAATTAATAGTTATGATGAAATACTTGAAGGTATAGACACTCCTCCCGTTCTGGGAGGATATGTAGTAACTACGGCAAAAGACAGAGCGGAAGTTTTACTTCTAACAAAAGAAGAAGATCCACTCCTGGCAAAGTGGTATTACGGACTCGGGAAATCTGTAGCCTTTACGTCAGATGTAAAAGGAAGATGGTCTGAGAGATGGATAAAATGGAAATCCTTTCCCTTATTCTGGTCTCACGTTGCAAGATGGGCTATGAAAAGTGATGAAAGTTCATACCTGGAAACAAATGTCTCTATGGAAGAAAATGAAGGTAAAATAATAGTGGATGCAATTGATGACGAAGGGGAATTTATAAATTTACTCCGCATTAAAGGGAGAATTATATCACCTTCTCTTAAAAGCACGGAAGTTTTATTAAAACAGGAAGGCCCCGGCAGATATGAAGGTAGATTTCCTGTTACGGAAAAAGGCACATATCTCATAAGTACAGGAAATGATAAGGTCGGATATCAGACAACAGGTTTTGATGTTTCAGTTCCTCCTGAATATAAAGCACTGGGATGCAATAGGGATCTTCTCTGGCATATTGCAAAAGAAACAGAAGGAAGAATTCTTAATATAAATGATTATGATAAGGTCTTTGAACATTCTGTAAAACAGTCCTATCAGGTAAAAGTCATATGGCCTTTTCTTATTGTTCTGGCAATGCTGCTCTTTCCTCTGGACATAGCAGTGAGAAGAATTTTTTTACCTGAAGGGTGGGCAGAAAAAATTTTAGTGATATTTACTCCAAAGAAGGAAATAGCAAAACCTTTTGAAGCGGAAACATTATCCAGGCTTAAAAGCAAAAAATCTGAAATAATTAAAAAAACTGAAGAAAAGGTATCTATCCTGCCGGATATGGAACAGGTAGAAAAAAAGCCCCCCTTGTTAGTTCAGTCACAGAAGAAAAAAGATGTTAAAATAACTGAAGAAGTCAAAGAGATTTCATCGCTGTCACGTCTCAAAGATGTAAAGAAAAAAGCACTTAATGACTTTAGAAAAGATTAGAAAATCTTGGCTTATAGTGCTTTGCCTGCCCTGGCGCTCAGTATCAACGAAGTCCCCGAAGGGAAAAAATATCACGGCAGCACAGGTCTAGATGTAAGCTCTAAAAAAATTGATGCCGAATTTACCGAAAGGACATATAACCGAAAGGACATATAATAGAAGAATTAACAGGCCCCTCTGGTACTTATGACTGCATAAACGGTTTTGAATAATATCATTATATCCATCCATACAGAGCGTTCTCTTATATATTTTACATCGAGAGCCACTCTTTCTTCATAACTGAGTTCATTTCTGCCGCTTACCTGCCATAGGCCTGTAAGTCCCGGCTTTACGCTTAAAAATTCATCTTTGTGTCTTCCGTATTTTTCAAGTTCTACTATTACTATGGGTCTCGGGCCAACAAGGGACATATCGCCTTTTAAAATATTAAAAATCTGAGGAATTTCATCAAGGCTGCTTTTACGAAGGTAATAACCGATTTTTGTGACCCTTGGATCTTCTGCAATTTTATAACACTTTAAATATTCTTCCATAAGTTCCTGTTCCGATTTAAGCATATCTTCTGCTTTTGCCACCATGGATCTGAATTTTACGGCACGAAATACCTTGCCTTTCAGCCCCAGTCTCTTCTGATGGAAAAATACAGGGCCGGAAGAATCACATTTTATTAACACCGGTATGATTATAAATAAAGGCCATGTAAACATCAGGAGAAAGAGTGAACCGGTAATATCTATAATTCTTTTAATAAAATTGTAACAGAAAGATTTTTCTACTAACGTAACAGGTAAAGAAAGAGACATTTCTACTTTTTTCATTTTTTACAGAATTACAGGGGCGGGTTACCCCACCCCTGCATAAATTTATAATAAAAAATTAACCTACTTTATTTCCGCATCCTGCACAGAATTTTGCTCCTGCAGGAATCTTTGTCTGACAGTTACCGCAGACAGCTTCTGCTGATACTTTGTTTCCGCAGTTAGGGCAGAATTTTGCTCCAGGAAGTAACTGGGCCTGACAGGAAGCGCATACTCCTGCTTCAGGAATCTTTGTTCCGCAACCTGCACAGAATTTTGCCCCGGGCGGTAACTGTGTTTTACACTGAGGACATGGCACGCCTGCTGCCGCTGCCGGAGCAGATGTTACCACTACCTGCTGTTGAGGTGGCGGAGCTGCCTGTGGAGGAGGAGCATACTGCTGTTGCTGCGGATGCATTGCCTGAGCTCCCATCATACCTGCGGCCATACCAAGTCCCATCTGCATGCTCTGTCCCATAATACTTCCGCCGCCGCCGCCGCCGGGCTGTTTGGATATATTGGCCATAGATTCTGCAGCCTGATACTGGGTATACTGGGTCATATCTTTTATACCGAGTGCTGCCATACCGGCACGTTTATCCATCATTTCCTGAACATTGGGAGGCGGAGTTATGGCACCTATGAAGAAATCAGGCAGTTCCATACCGTATTTGCCGAAATCTTCTTTGACCCTTGCTTTCAACATAGTCGAAATTTCATCATAATACTGGGGCAGGTCAAGAACGCTTTTTCCTTTTAAGAGTTCTCCGAGAACATCGTTCAGTCTCGCTACAATAACATTTTTAAGGTATGCTTCTACTGTAGATGTTGTATAAACACTCTGTGCACCGACAAGTTCATTGATGAAGATATTTACGTTATTTCCTTTACCTACCCTCATAGAAAAAGTTCCGAATGCTCTGAGTCTTACAAACCCCAGGTCGCTGTCTCTGAAGTTTACCGGTTCCTTTGTTCCCCATTTCAATTCATTGTAAAGCTTATGATTTACGAAATATACTTCATAACTGAAAGGACTTATACCTGTAGCTTTTTCTATAATCTGACTGAATACGGGAATATTCATTGTAGTCAGTTCATGCATACCGGGGCCGAAAACATCCATTGTTTTACCATTGGCAAAAAATATGGCAGATTGATTGTCTCTTACTACGAGATGCAATCCGAATACCTTTCCTCCAAGGCTGCCCTGACGGGGAAAACGCTGTACTATTTCCGTATTGGTCTGATCATAACTTTCAATTTTTTCTATAACAGTTTCATGTATACCGTCTTTTACAAATGCAACACCACTTTTGATAGTATTCTGTACACCTGTTACAGTATTACTTACTGCTTTTTTGAATTCGCCTAACATTAGCCTTTCACCCCCGATATTATATTATCTCTGTCATTGAATAAATTATCAAGATCATTGAGAGTTTTTATTACAGTTTTTGCCTTCTTTTTCAGTTCACTGTCATCTTCGCCGTTTTCCATGCCATTTTCAATATCAGTCAGCATACCGCCTATAGACTGGGCAAATTCTATAAGGCCCAGATCGAATTCATACATTTTTGCAAGTGCAGCCGCATCTATCTTTACTGTATCAAAAAAACCAGAATAACCGTAGTCTGCATAGGTAATTTTACTTATCATTTTATCCAGTTTTTTAGTTATTTCATCCATGGGATTTAATAAATCCAGTTTCATGGCATTTGTAATTTCAAGCACTATATCGCTTACTTTGCTTTTATGAGCAGTAAGCTGTTGAGCCAGATAATCTCTCTGTAACTTATCAGAGTTTCTTCTCTGTTCACTTTCTACATAACCGCCTAAACCGGGGATAATCTTGGTCAATTTTCCAAGAATTCCACCATCCTGTACCATTTTTTGATATGCATCCATAATTTCCTGCTGGTTAAAAAAACCAGTTGCTCCCCCTCCTTTATATAATATTATATGTTTGAAATTCTAAATAAAAGATTAATTTCCTGCATTTACGGAGATATTTTTTCAGTGTTTTACACACTAAAGAGTGAGTAGTGAATAGTTAGGGGTTGTCAAGAAATAACCCAATCATATTTACGTCTATATCGTGACGCGAGGATGATAACCGTTCTAACAATTTGCCAGGGTTATTTTCTTACAGTCCCTTAGTATAAAACCCACTCACCAACAACAACGAAGTATGAGAATTTGTTCCTCCCGTCACGCGTTACGCGTTACGCATTACGATTCTCATATAAATTACTTATAAGCCTGCAGGCTTATATTCCGATTGATTATGAACAATATAATCAGACCTGTCTTTTATATTTACAGTAATTTTTCTCCAGCTTTTTTTCATATCTGACGATTTATAGGTTATGACGTACTGACATCTTAATATGTCGGCTAATTGAAAATAAATTTCCTGTAATTCATTTACTGTAGGAGAAAAATATGTTATTCCTCCTGTTTCACCGGCCATAGAAACAATATATTTATCTGCCTCTTTCCTCAATCCGACAGGATAAAGGATAACATTTTTTTCCTTTGCATAGAGAAGAGTTTCCTGAACATTATGCCTGCTTCCCGGCCCGGTTTTTCCATCATTTTCATCAACTGCATCTGTGAGAAGAACTATAACTTTTCTGCCTTTTTCATTACCGAGTAAATCGATAGCTTCATAAATAGAATCAAAAAGAGCAGAACCTCCATGAGAAGACATGGTTGATATTATCTTTCTGAGTTTATTTTTATCAGATGTAAAGTCACATTTTACCTGAACAGAATCAGAGAAAAATATAACAGACGTTCTGGTTGTATCTTCCAGAAGATTTATAAAATTACCTGTCTTATCTTTTACCATATCTAAAGAACTGTTCATAGATTTACTGTTATCCAGAATAAGCACTAAAGACAGAGGTACGGAATTTTGAACATCAAGGGGCCATTGAGTGACTCCGTCTTCTTTAAGAATAAAGTTTTCCGCCTGGAGTTCAACTTTTTTGCTATCTCTGTCTGTTACGGTAGCTACTATGGATATATCCGGAGCTTTAGCCGTTTCTATATTTATTTCTTTGAAAGACTGACTGCCGTCTTTACAGTAAACCACTGCTTTTAATCTGTGTTTACCTTCTGTAAACTTTTCGGCAGAAAATTCAAGGGTATATGGAGTCTTATATAGTTTACCAAGTGAAAGGTCATCGATAAAATATTCTACATGTTCCGCAGGACTTTCGGTCTTATTAAGTACTTCAGATTTTATGTCTATAATTCCTGTTATTACATGACCATCTTTCGGATATTTAATATTTATCTTCAGCCCTTTAGTTAATAAGAAAGTTTTTTTATCTGTTGCTTTATCATTGTTTTCATTTATGGCGACAGCCATCAATGTGTGTTTACCGTTAGTAATTTCTGAAAATTTATATTCTCTGTCATAAGGAGGATTATCGGCAGAAACTATAGATTTATCATCAAGATAATATTCTACCTGTTCAGTACCAAAGCCTGTCTGATTATTTACATCTACGTGAAGTTTGATTTTTTCCTCGCTGATAACCTGTCCTTCCGACGGGTTCAATAATTTAATAGTAAAAGGTTTTTCAATTTTTATAGATTTTTTGTCTGATGCAACCAGCTCTTTGTAGTTATAAACAGTAGCTTTCAGTTCATAAAAACCTGATGGTATATCTCTGGTGTTAAGAGGAAAATCAAAGGGAGTCTTTTTACTCTCACCTATAAGTTTATCATTCAGGAAATATTCAACTTTTTTTATTTTAGAATGTTCGTCATCCTTTATATTTACTTTAATAATACTGTTAAGTCCTATAATATCATTCTCTTCCGGTTTAACAATAGAGAGTTTAAGGGGGCCCTGAATATTAATTTCTCCTTCACCTGTGGCCTTCTGTCCGTTTCTGGTTACTACCGTAGCTTTTACCTTATGAATACCGGGAGGAATTTTATCAGGTAAAGGAATCGTAAAAAAGGATTTTGTAGTCTTGCCGGCAGGTTTTTCATCCAGAAAACATTCTACATAATATATATCGGAACCTGTATAATTAAAAATTTCTCCTGATATTTCTTTTATGCTGTTATTTATATGTATTGAAAGAGGCTGAAAAGAACCTGTAAGCCCGGCCAGCGCCAGGGCAGATGTAACATGTTCTGGTATGTCCGTATCCATGAAAGACCAGGAACCATATATTTCCTGATTATCCATCAGATATGATACACCTTTCATAAACGACAGGCTGTTCATATCAAAGCCTCCTTTATTCAATGCATAAAGAACCTGTCCTGTTGAAAAAGGATTGCTTTTCTGACTTTTTTTATCTCCCCATCCTCCGTCTGCATTCTGTTCTGTTACAAGGAGAGTAATGTCTTTTTTTATTACAGGATTTGTAATATCAGGCCCTCCCAGAGCAAGTCCGAGAATTCTGAATGCAAGATCCTGTGTTGTAACTGCTTCAGAAGATTCGAGCCATACCAGACCTTTTGTAAGAGAATCCAGGAATTCCTGAGAATGTTCATATAGAACAGCCTGTTTTATGGTTATAAGACTGTTTGCCGTAACCATTATATCTCCCTGTTCTACAGGAGGATTTACTTTATCAATTGTCCAGGAACCTCTGGTATCCTGCTTTTTTACCAGCCAGCCTGCTATACTTATTAACGTTTTTTTATCAGGATTTCCGATAAATTTATCGTAATAAGCAAGAGACATCCCTGCAAACTGTTCTGAAGTAAGTGACCGGTCAAATAAAAGAGAACCGTCTCCCAGTGTCGCTCCTTCTATATAATCACACATAAATCTTACAGACGATCTGCCTGTATTATAATTGCAGGCTTCAGAGAGACTCATAATAGAATATGGTTGAACATATGAACTGAAAGTTTTATTCTTATTCTGCCATTCTATGGAAGAACGGGCAAGCCGGTCAAGTCCTATCTGAACTGCGTCTCTTACTGTTCTGTTACCAGTGTCAGGTATATGACCTGAATATTCTTTTGTTATTATTTTAAAATCCTTTTCCTCCGGTTTTTTCCAGGCAAGTTTAAAACCTCCTGACATATATTTTTCATTTTTAGTTTTATAATAAAAAATTTCAACACTGTGCGGACTATCAGAGAAATTGAAATAAGATTTATTCCAGTAATCCATTGAAGGAGAGTATAATTCTTCCATGACCGGTTCATTGTCAATATATATTTTATAGCCGCTCCCGGGAGCCGCTCCTGCCGCTATTTCATAAAGTCCCTGAGACGGTGGCGATATATAACCTTTCCAGTTTACAGAGTAATTTTCTTTATCCATTTCTGCAAAGGGGGGACTATCTTTCCAGAAAAAATCCAGCTTTTCATCTATAATTTTTTTTACAGGTTTTTTAAAGTTTAAGCCGGAATAATAAGTACTGTTGAGA
The DNA here is from genome assembly GCA_040217695.1 of Vulcanimicrobiota bacterium. Classification (GTDB taxonomy): domain Bacteria; phylum Vulcanimicrobiota; class SpSt-956; order SpSt-956; family JAKJGF01; genus CALARM01. The sequence goes on from JBEHWO010000174.1 coordinate 10,738, forward strand.
CCCTGCAATATTTTATTTTCTATATTTTTTTTGTCTTTATCGGAAGAAATTGTTTCAAAGATTTTACATCTTGATATTTCAGGTTTCCCTTCTCCATAGACAGAAAGAATCCTCAATTTCAGGTATGATGCGGGAACAGGGGGGAAAGAAAAAATTTCTTCTCTTTTATTCTGCTCATGTGATGCTTTACAGATAGTATTAAATTTTTCCAGAGGACTTACAGGAGAGACAAGTAATTCTATATCCTTTACAGAACTCTTTTCATTTGCCGGAAAAGATAAAATTACTGTATCTATAAGAGATGTTTTTCCCCGGCCTGTTCTGATTACCACTTCCCCCGGAACGGTCTTTATTTGCCATGTGCCGTTTTCATCTTTTTTTATAAGGTTTTGTACACTTATATTTTCTTCTGCATCCATGCCGGTATAGGAAACTATTCTCCCGGAATTTGTATCCAGCCCGATGTTTTTGCCAGGTTTTGAAATCTTTAAAGGTATATTATCAGACAATATTTCCAGTTCCGTAAGTTCTGTTTTTATTTCATTTCCATAGTTTGATAATATAGAAATCTTTATAAATTTTGCTTTCAAAGGATTGAATTTAAATTCCTGCGGAAGGGGTGTATTGGCAGCGGTGAATTTTTTTATCAACAGGAAAGATTTCTTTTCTCCTGTCATGGAAAAATAAATTTCAAAATCTTTTATACCGGTATTTGTTCCTGCCGCGCTGTTATATATAATTATACGATTTATCATAAAAGCATCATCTTTATCGGGCTTTGCAAGAGAAAAGACTATTTGATGCGGGAAAGGAGCTTTCCCGGCACTTGCCCATTTTAGCGGTGAAAAACAATCTATTTCCCCGTCATTCAGCCTGAAAGCTGCCTGATCATACAGGTTGAACTGTGTTGAAAATGAAACCACTTCCCCTCCGTTCTCTCTTGAAAGTACATTCATAATGCCTTTCATACCTTCAAAAGATCTGGCAATACCTCCGAGAGAGGTTTTGAAATAAAATGATGTAAGACCCATAGATGTGATTATGAGGATTGATAAAAGAAAAACTGCAAAAAATACTTTGGAAGATTCTTTTTTTATTAATTTCGTTATTATTCTTATTATAATAAGTAATATTACAAGAGGAAGGAAATAAAATAGTGTCAATACGGCAGGTCGCAGAAAAAGAGGAAATTTATTCCATAACCATATTCCGTAAAAAGATTCTTCAAGACCTGTCCCTGTAATTATAACATGGAGGTTCCCTCCCAGAACATAAAAACCTGTAACAGAAAGAATTATTTTGATAAATTTCGGCATACCGGGAAAGAGCATTATAAATATTATTCCTGAAACTGTGCCTGTTATAAGGAGCAGGACACTTAAAAAATCATTACCTTTTTTCAATATTGTATAATTACTGTGAAATGTTCCGAAATATGAAGTGGAAAAAGCTATTACACTTATAAAAAATAAAAAAAGAACTGATATCTTTGTCTCTACCCTGGTTTTCCCACAAAAAAAAAGCATGGATACAAGAAATAACCCGGATAATACATTTACAGAGATTTTCCAGTAGAGAGGCGATTCCAAGAGCCATACTTCATAGGCACCATCACAGATTAAAAAAATAACTCCGAGAAGCAGAATAAATTTGAATAGTACTGTAGCAAAGGATTCTTCTTTCAATTTCTTTTCAGGTTTTGCTGTAAGATCTTTTCCTGACATCATATCTAAAGGTTCTGTTTTTATATTATCACTGTTTATCATTATTATTCTCCTTAACAGATAATAAGTGAATCACCCGGCAATCAATTGGGAAGTATTAGAACGACACCCATTCCTAAAATTTACGAACCTGCAGTAATATAATAAATCCTGTGATAAATAAAATAAGGCCTGCTACAGGGCAACATATGGAAAAAGGGTTATTTTCTTCGTTTCTCGCCCTGGTAAATACTTCGCTGACACTAAGCTCACCGTTATATATTTTTTCAATAGTTACTCCATTGCTTGTAGTATATGGCTCCAGAGTGTTACCTGATTGCATGGCAAGAATAGTAAAGATTGACGGTTTAATTATCTTAAAATATATTTTTATATCTCCGATTTGAGGCGTATCAGGAGAAGTTCCAATGTAAAATATATTACCATGAACTGTTCCTTTGTCTTTTATGTACACAGGTAATGTATGTTCTGAGAGATTATAATCTTCATAACCGTTCATCTTTTCTTTTAACGAATCGGGAATAATAAAAGCTCC
>JBEHWO010000175.1:0-12978 GCA_040217695.1 Vulcanimicrobiota bacterium
AAAACAACCTGTTATTACAGACTGCTGCGATATTACATTTATTTAATTTACAAATTACTGTTAATACGGTATATATTTTTCTCCAGAGCCTCACCCCCCGGAAGGGTGTACAATAAATATTACTTTTCGGATAGGTTCTTAGTACCACACCAGGTAAAAGAGTATCCAAAAAATTACGTATCATGTGCTTATATAACGCTCCTGCTCCCGTCACGCGTCACGACTATATTCATTAGACTAAACTTCTACCTCCATATAATCAGCACATGAAAATATTTCAAGTCCTTGCTGTGAAGAAGATTTTTTCGCTTCATCAAGGATTGCATCAATCTGTTTATCTGTAGAGACAGGATCATGATGGGTAAGACCAAGTTTTTTTACATTGAGAGTTTCTGCAACATGGACACAGTAATCAGGTGTACCATGGCCGTATCCTGCAGTAGTTTTATCATATTTTTCCCTGGAATACTGGGCATCCATAACGAGTAAATCTGCACCTCCGACATGTTCTTTAAGGGCAGATGGTATACCGTCTTCATTTTCATGATCTGTTAAAAAAACAAATTTCTTACCTGTAGTTTTTTCTTCAAATCTGTATGAAACAGTCTGTTCCGGGTGTCTGGATTTATGCATTGTAACAACCAGACATTCTTCTACCGGATATTTTCCTTTACCAATAGGGATAAAACCTGTCGTATCTACAAGTTTTTCATATTCATCCACATTAATAATCTTATATCCTTTCTGATGAAAAACTATTACCAGTGTCCTCGGGAATTCAAGATCTTTACAGGTTATATGGCTGCTTACTTCTTTATAGTGTATGGGGAAATAAGGTGGTCTCATGAGATCTTCCAGCATTTTTTTAGGTCCCGTTCCTCCGTCAACAGGGCCAAATAGTTTCAAACTTATATGCTTCATAAAAAGAAGAGGTGAAAGGAAGAGACCCTGGGTATGATCATGGTGGTAATGGGTAAACATAAGCACGACCTCTTTTGTTCCGCCCTGACGAAGGATATCATAACTCATAGGAACAAACCCTGTTCCTCCGTCAATAGCAAGAACAAGATCTTTCGGTAAACATTCGGAATAAACCCTTAAACAGGTTGTATTACCGCCATAATTAACACTTTCAGGATTGGATATGGCAACAGAGCCTCTTGTACCATAAAACTTAATCTTCATAAACCGGTCCTTCTTTCATAGATAAATTATTTAAATAAACTGCCTCTACTTAATTTTCATCTAAAGCTTTATTTTACGCCATTAAAAATGAAAATTCCTATAACTTTAAAATATATTTTCATAATTCAACATCTGACTCATTATATCTAAAGACTTATTATTTTATAATTCTTTTTTTCCTGTAACATACCTTCCTGACTTCATTTTTTTCCTGTTATTCTGGAAATCCGGCAAATCCTGGTACAATTTTTGCAATAAATTTTATTATGCAGGAAAGAAAAGGGGGGATGAAGAATAAAACTTTTTAGTATATATTTTAAAATAGAAAGGGGATTATTATGAAGAAATTTTATTATGTAAGTTTTTCTATTCTGCTCATTACTATTTTATGTATTCAACTTCCGTCCTATTCTGCTTCACAGGAAGCAAATGTATATGTGAATAAAGAACTTATTACAACAGTTCCCGTAATCTACAAGGCCAATCAATATTACGCCCCTCTGTCCATACTTGAAGATGCATTTTACATGGCAGTTTCTTACGACCCGACATTTCAACTTGCTGCTATTGAAGACACAGTTGAACAGGGAGATACTCAATATTCCTTAAATCATTACTGGTATGCAGTACAGGTCGGGAATAATCTTCTTGTAAAAAACAGTCCGAAACAGGAAAAACTTAAAGTTACAAATCTGAAAGCAAATCAAACACCAATACTTATGAAGGGACAGGTCTATGTACCCATAAGTTTCTTCGGAGTTGTAGTGGCTCAGGCAACCTATGAAGATGGTGATATAGTATTCGACGTTCCTGAAAGAACTATGGATGAAAGAGAATACAGACAGAATAATACCATAGCAACGGGGAAACAGTTTACCGTCACACCGGAAATGGCTTTAAAACTGGCAGGGTCTCTTCTTAAAGGCAGTGACGGAACAATCAAAATACCTATACCTCAGATAGAGTAATTTTAATTGGAATTATAAATCACTTTTTCTTAAAAACAGTCTACTCCGGTAGGCTGTTACTTTTATACAAAGAATCGGTGTAACACTTCCGCCTACCATGCTGCAGCGAAATTATTTAAAACAAAAAGAACCGGATATTCTTTCTGTGATTTTATCAAAGGTAGATTTCTGTGATTTAGGATAGGTAAGAATAAAGGTTATATCTATATCAATATCATCTTCAAGCTGATGTTGTCTCATTGTTTTCCTGTAGAAAACCTTATCACCGTCATAACCGGACAGTACAAACCAGTTTTTGTCTATAACCCTGTAAAGAATCTTTTTTCCACCCTTTTTATATTCGTCAATAGCTGACGTGTACATACGTTCAACAGATGTATCAAGAACATCAACGGCACCGTAAACAATCAAAACTGATTTTTCATCAGATGAAACAAACCGCCTTCCGTCTCCGTTCTGAGCTTCCTCCTGTGGTACAAGAATATCTGGATATTCTATGTCATATCCAAAACGGGCATTACTGTAAATATTCCATGTGATCTTACCATAAGCATCGATTGAAACAACTAGGAAAAATAGTAAAAATAGAAAAAAAGATAATATTTGTTTAAAAAACATAAAAACACCTCTCTGTTTAATTATATGAACTACACCATAAATTATACCACAAAAGACAATCTATGTTCAGTAGAAGAAAATTTTTTAAAGATGGTAATTTTAGACAAAATATCTTATACTCTCCATTTTAAAATTTTAAATTCTTATGAAATCAACCAAACAAAAGGATTAATAAAATACTTATAGAAATTAAAGGATGATAATTTTAAATAAAAGAGGTGTATTAATGATTACCAAGTTAACTATTTTAATCCTGTTGTTTTTATTATTTACAACATGTTGTTACAGCCAGGACAGCGGAAATGAAAGAACAACGACTGCCCCCGTTCTGGACAGTGAAGGAAATATTTACATAGGATGCAGTGACGGACAGGTACATTGCCTGGACAGTGAAGGGAAACATAGATGGTCTTTTAAAACCGGCGGAGACATATTATCAGAACTTTTTATGTTAAATGATGGTACCATATATGTATATACGGCCGATGATACTCTTTATGCTTTAAACCCTGACGGGTCTATGAAAAAGTCTTATGAAAAACTCGATTCTTTTGTAGCTCCTGCCATAGGTCAGGACGGAACGATTTATGCAGGTGAAGAATATCAGGTAAAGGCCTATAATAAAAACGGAGAAGAACAGTGGAGAGTTGTTACAAGAAGGCAGTTAGTAAATATTGTTGTTTCCGGAACAGGAACAATTTATGCAACGGCAGGTACACAGATTATGGCTATTAATCCGGATGGTTCCAATAAATGGGGTAATTTTCTGGATAGAGCTGACGGTTCTTTATTTATGCCTGCTGCAGATAAAAATGACAATGTCTATGTATGTACATCGGGAAGTAATTTCTATGGCTTTGATAGCCAGGGAAATCAGCGATGGAAAAAGACTGTCTATCTGCCTGCCAATGTTTCACCGTCCATAGGTAATGACGGTACGGTATATATATGTGCGGAAAGCACTCTTTTTGCTTTCAATCCTGACGGGTCATTGAGCTGGAATTACAGAATAAAGGGTTTCAGAAACCTGTCAGGTCCGGCTGTAACACCTGACGGAACTGTATATGTAAGTGCAGGAGATTTTTTATATGCCATGAAAAACGGGAAAGAAGTATGGAATTTTAATCCTGAAGACAATATATCAAAGAAACCAGCCATAGGGAAAGACGGAACCATATATGTAAGTACAGATAACGGCGGTCTCCTGGCACTGACAGCAGATGGAAAATTAAAATGGTCTGATGTACTGGGCAAATAATGAATAATACGCAGTGAGTGGCCATACCACTCACTGCGTATATCATAATGAAGTATGAAAAACAGGATCACAAAAAAACAGGAAGATAAACTTATTAAACTTGCCATAAAGGCAAGAGAAAATTCCTACTGTCCCTATTCAGGCTATAAAGTAGGTGCATCTCTGCTTGCTTCAAGCGGAAAATATTACACAGGGTGTAATATAGAAAATGCTGCCTATTCACCTACAACCCATGCCGAGGTAAATGCCATAAATGCGGCTGTCGTAGCAGGTGAAAGACGTTTTATTGCTCTGACGGTAATAACGGAAAATAAAATACCTCCTTTCCCCTGCTGTATATGCCGTCAGTCCATAGCAGAATTTGACGACGGCACAATGGAAATTATAGCGGCAAATACCAATGGTACAGTAAGAAGGATAAAATTTTATGAACTTTATCCTGAACCATTCGGTACAAAACAACTCGGAATAGATCCCGGAAAATATTAGACGAAGCCATGGAGGCAGATATGAGCATAAAAGCAATCATATTTGATTTTTCAGGAACACTGGATAATCTTGATCAAGTAAGACTTTCGGCGGTAGAGATGGCACTGGAAGAAATAAGAGGAGACCTGTCGCGAGAAGAAAGACTCAAAGAAGCAAAAGAAGTAATAGTAGAAATATTCAGACTGGATAATGAAATGCAGTCGGCATCAATAAAAGATATATTTCAAAAGGCCGTAACCCTCAAATATGGTGACAACATATGTCTTGAAAAACTATGGGAAATATATCATGACTATCGCAAAACTCACAGAGGTTTGCTTGAGAGCTTTGTAAATAATTTTTCTATTATAAGTAAATATAAAATATTCATACTTACCAGAACAAGAGAAGAAACTATAAAAGAACTGTTAAAAAACTACAATATAGATGAATATTTTAAGATTTATAGGACAAAAAAACCTTCTACTGAAACACTGAAACAGATTATGAAGGAACATAATCTGAAGCCACATGAATGTATTATGGCAGGAGATGATGTTACACTTGATCTTATGCCTGCCAAAATGCTTGGCATGAAAACAATACTTCGTTCCAGCTATGTAGATTGTTTTATAAATAATTTTGATGTTATCGGAGATGTGCTGAAAAGTTTGTAAAAAACTATTAAGGAAGGAGGTTCTGTTACATTCTTAAGGACTGTAGAATGCATCAGATATTAATATGAAAAACCCGAAAGGAATCGATCCAAACAGACTTAAAGATTTAATGCAATCAGTAGAAACTAAAAAGCGTATGGAAGAACAGGCGATAGAAACAAAAAAACGTGAGGAAGAAAGAAAAAAACGGGAAGAAATAGAAAAAAGAGAGAAAGAAGAAGAGGAAGCAAAGTGGAAACGCTATACCTTCTGTGCCTGGCATCCCAGTGTTAATGCAGAATATACATGTGAATCCTGCAACAAACGTTTCTGTATAAAATGCCTCGGAGAAAAAAAAGACGATAGTTCTATCTGTAAAAGCTGTTTGAGTAATAAAAAGTATATAAATGTTTTAAAACCTGCTTCAAAACTTCAGGAGGGGCCGGCGGTAAAAGAAGAAACAGACCCCCTTATAGACTCATTAAACAAAGAAAATGATCCTGATAAACTTATAGAAACTATAAGATTACTGGGTACAAAAAAATCTCCGAAGGTTGTTACGGCTCTGTTAAATAAACTTGATTATAAAGATGAAAAAATAAGATGTGAAATCATAAAATCTCTCGGTAAGACAGGTGAGCCTTCGGCAGTTTTGCCTCTGTGTAATCTTCTGGCAGATAATAATATTGCTATAAAAAAAATGACTTTATGGGCACTGGAATCATTAAATGATGACAGAGCACTGGATCATTTAAATCAGTTATTGAAAATAGAAAAAGATCCTTCTGTTAAACAGCTTATAGAAGAAACAGGTAATAGTCTTCAGAAGGTAAGAGAAGAAAAAGTCTTTGGAATGATAAGAAAACTTACTACAGATGACGAAGAAGTAAGAACAGCAACAGTAGAAGAACTTATCAGACTGGGAGAAGCATCTGTTACACCACTTATGAAAATTCTGGGAGCAAATAATCCCAATTTAGTTCTGGCAGCTCTTGAAGTCCTTGTTACAATAGGAAATAAAAAGTCTGTAGAAGGAATTATCCCTCTGTTACAAAATCCTGATGAACAGATAAGAGTTGCTGCAGTAGAAACACTTGCCAGATTTAAAGATGAAACAATTATTCATCATATCATTACATTACAGGAAGACAAAAGTGAACAGGTAAGAATGGCTGTTATAATTGCATTGAGTTTCTTTACATGTGAAGCAATAGTCAATCCTTTACTAAGCGCTCTCTTTGATGAGTCTGACAATGTAAGAAAAAAAGCGGCTGAAACCGTTGACAGTCTGGATATGCCCGAGATAGCATCTGCTATGATTACAATCCTGGTGCAGGAAAAAGACCTGAGGCACATTGCATCTGAAATACTAAAAAAGAGAGGTAAATATGTTCTTTATGAAACAGGTCAGGCTCTTTATGAAAGTAATGATGCCGAAGTTCAAAAAATATTGCTTGATATACTCATCCTGTCAGGAGATAAAACGTCTCTGGATACAATCAAAGAATTCTCAGGCAGAAAAGATATAGATAAAGACATAAGGAATGCTGCAAAGGATGCATGTAACAAAATAGGGAAAAGACTCGGCCTCGGATTTATGCAGACAATAACAGGTTTCTTTAATAAAGTGAATAAATCCTATTCCGATATACAGACAAAGGCCAGAGAAACTGTTATAAATAAAATGAAAAAAGAACCTAAAAAAGAAGTATTACCTACATGTTCTGTATGCGGGAAAATAATAAGGAAACAATATCCTGAACTAAAGGGAGAAATACTATGGGAATTAGTTCATAAAAGGGACTGCGAGAAATGCGGGAAATCATTCTGTCCCAAATGTGCTCTTCAGACTCCTATGGGAGGAAATACGCTACTTATAAGCTGTCCGGTGTGCAGGAAAAGTAAATAGGTGAAGGGTGAAGGGTGAAGAGTGAAGGGTGAAGAGTGAAGGGTGAAGAGTGAAGAGTGGGTAGTGAGTGGTGTTCATGCGTATCCTACGCGTGACGCGTCACGCGTTACGCGTCACGATTATAGTGAGTTGAGAAAAGTGAAGAATGAAGAAGGAAAAATTCAGGAAAAAAATATAAAAATCCTTGTGAATCATAATATAGAAAAAGTAATTTTATCCGGTCATCCGTGGGTTTTTGACAAATCCATTATATCCCAGAAAGGAGATGGCCCTCCGGGGACTCTTGGTATTGTTTTTGACAGGAAAAACAGATTTCTGGCAGCAGGCCTGTATGATCCTTTATCACCTTTGAGATTGAGGATTCTTCAGAAAAGAAAACCTGAACTCATAAATGAAGATTTTTTTATAGAGAGACTGAAGAAAGCTTTTTCCACAAGGGAATTTCTGCCATCTACAGGCACAACAGGCTATCGTCTTATTAACGGAGAAAATGACGGTTTCCCGGGGCTTGTAATGGACAGATATGAAGATACTCTGGTAATAAAAATCTATACATGTGCCTGGATAGTACATTTTAACAAAATCCTCCCCTCTCTGAGTGGCTTATTTCCCCATAGAAGGCTCCTGCTGAGACTTAACCGTCACTGTATGAAAGAGACAGATTATCTCCATGGTTTTTATGACGGACAGATTCTTTATGGCCCTCCCCTGTCCGGTGCCGTAGTTTTTTGTGAAAATCATCTGAAATTCGAAGCAGATCTTTTGAAAGGCCAGAAGACAGGTTTTTTTCTGGATCAGAGAGATAATAGAAAAAAGGTTCAGGAACTGAGTAGAGATAGGAACATATTAAATGTATTCAGTTATACGGGAGGATTTTCTGTTTATGCAGCAAAAGGCGGGGCAAAACATGTTACAAGTCTGGATCTAAGCGGGCCTGCCCTGGAAAGCATGGAAAGAAATTTTGCACTGAATCCTGAACTGGCTCATATACAGCGCGACACCATTCAGGGAGATGCCTTCAAAGAACTTAAAAAATTAATAGATAAAGGTAAAAAATTCGATATGGTAATTCTGGACCCACCATCTTTTGCAAAGAAAAAAGAAGAAACCTCTGATGCTATAAAAGCATATAAACAATTAAATTCACTTGGAGTAAGCCTGTTAAACAGAGGGGGAATACTTGTGACATGTTCCTGTTCTGCCCATGTATCACCTGAAGAATTCAGACATGCTGTTTTAAGTACTATCAATAAAAGTAATACTTCAATTATAGAAGAAACAGGCCATGGCATTGACCATCCTGTGACATTCAAAGAAGGAAGATATTTAAAGGGTTTGTTTATAAGATCGTGATGCGTGATGCGTTATAATCGTCACGCGTAACGCGTAACGCGTTACGCGTGGTTCGTAATGCCTGTTTTCACCGGTACCGGGCGAACTGTGTTCGCCCCTACAACTCACTCTTCACCCTTCACTCTTCACGACCCACTTTTCACTCTTCACTCTTCACCCTTCACGACTCACTTTTCACTTTTCACTACTCATGACTCACCACTCACGATTTCTTCAAAGGTCTTGTCATCTTCGTGGCTATCTGTCTTACAGGCACCGGCATCTTTTCAGAAGTGAATAAATTTAAAAGTAAATCTCTGAAATCTTCATACCATGGAGATTTTTCTTCTTTCCACTCTCTCAAAACAGATTCAAGCTGGGCAGCAGATTGAAATCTGTCTGAAGGGTTTAATTCAAGGCACTGCATTACTATATGGCTGAAAGAAGGAGAAATTTTCTGATTAAAGGCCTCTAAGGGGGGGAATTTGAATTTAAAATCTACAGGGTCTTTTCCTGTAAGTAAAAAATACATGGTTGCTCCCAGTGAATATATATCGGAAGAAGGGGAAGTCTGGCCCCGTCCGTACTGTTCTGGAGGGGAATAGCCGGGAGTTCCCAGAGGTGTAGTATCTTTTATTTTCTGCGGTTCATAAAATCTGGCTATACCGAAATCTATAAGACGAATTTTTCCGTCAATATTCAGCATAATATTTGAAGGTTTCATGTCTCGAAAAATTACGGGAGGTTCTCTTGTGTGGAGATAGGTAAGGACTTCACATAACTGAATTGCCCAGGGCAGGAGTTCTATTGCAGAAAAAGGCCCCTGTTTTTCTACGATTTGTTCAAAAGTGAGCCCTTCTATTCTTTCCATTATGAGATAATTTTTCTCATTTTCCGTGAAATAATCAATCACTTTCGGAAGGCCCCGGTGAGACATTTCCATGAGTAAAGACGCTTCTTTTGAGAAAAAACTTTCGTGGTGGAGGTGCCAGAATTCTTTTGCCGCCCAGGTGGCTCCTTTTTCTTTATGATCTCTTACGAGATAGACTGCTCCCATGCCCCCCTGTCCTATGCAGCGGAGAACTCTGTATCTGTTTCTTATAACGGAGTCTTTATTAAGTAAATTGCCCATCATTAAGTAAATCCATAGTATCTTCTTTCATTCCCATAGCATAAATCTTCTTTTTAGTTAAATCTGAAAGAATATTTTCAGGAATATCTAAGGATGCATAGACAGGTATGATTTTTTTACCTTTATATTCGGGAAAATAATCGAAAAATTCCTTAATTTTATCAAGAAATTCCTGCGGGTGTTCTGTTCTGGGTTTTGATTTTGTTTCATTTAATATTACTTTATCAGGATAAACAGCTATGACATCAAATTCTTCCAGTCTGGATTTATCATGAGGATGCCTCTGATAAATCCTTACGGTAAATCTCTCACAGTCAGATTTTTTACAGGAAAAATATTTTTCCCCTATAAATCTGATATTAGGTGCAACCATGTCTTCTACCATAGTGCCCATTTTTTTGGATAGTTCCCCCAGCTCTCTTTTTAAATTTCTCGTATCTCTTTTCATCTCATCTTTAAAATCGTTCATCTCATTTTTAAAATCTTTCATTTCCCGGCTGAGATTATTCACAGCTATCTGAGTTCTGCTCACCTCATAGGATAAACTCTGAATCATCATCTGGGTCTGGGCTGCCAGTTCTTCGAGTCTGTCCACTCTTTCTTCGATTATCATAAATTTCACCTGCCTTTCATGTTAAATAATAACTCAAATAAAAGATTCTTGCAAGAAAAATTGTATTTTAACCTGAATATAAGCGCAAGGAAATAACGGCCGCTCTCTACAAAATAATCCTTTACTACAGGTAAATTATATGGTAGTTAAAAATTTGATGATTAAATCAAAGATCCAATTCTTCTCCCAGGATAATATGCCTCATTATCTTAACAGGTGATGAACCGCACTGTAACATACTGTCATGAAAATCTTTCAGAGTGAAAGCATCTCCCTTTAACTTCTTAAAATCTTCTCTGAGCTTTAAGATTTCAAGCTGTCCGAGCATATAACTCATAGGCTGAGTGGGAGTCATAGTATAACGGTTTACTTCCACTTCTGCCGTGCCTGCAGAAACAAGTACAATATCATGGAGGAAGGATTTTGCTTCTTCTATGGTCATTCCCAGAGTGTGGAGTCTTATATCAATAATCACCCTTGCCGCCCTCATCAACTGGTCTACCTGCTGGGAAAGCTCCAGTTTTGTTCCCTTTAAATAGCCCACTTCCTTCATCATCTCTTCACAGTAAAGCCCCCACCCTTCTACAAATATATTCGAGTGTACTATTCTGCGAAGAGGGCTTTTCAATCTGTTAGCCATACAGAGCTGAAGATGATGTCCCGGATAGGCTTCATGAGGAGCAGTAACCTTTGCAGTATAAATATTATGTTCACCTGTAAGTTTTATTATTTCTTCATCGGAAAGACCTTCAGGCAGAGGAGTAACCCAGAAAACTCCTTTCTGCACTTCATCATAGGGGCCGGGAGACAGATAGGCAGCCACAGGTATGAGAGGCCTTATAAAAGCGGGAGTTTCGGTTACATCCAGAATTATATCGGAAGGAACTGTAACTATATCATTCTTTATAAGAAAATCTCTGGCATCATTCATATAATCGAGATACATATTAAGGACACCTGACGGGCCGGGGTTTTCCAGTTTTAATTCTCTGTAAATCTCATACCAGCTCCTGGCAGGGTCAAGTCTGGCACCGAGTTCTGTCAGTTTTTCAGATATTGAGGCAAAACATTTTTCCCCTGTTTCAAGAAGTTCATCCAGATCTTTATCTATCATATAACCGGTTTTAACAAGACGTGAAAAAATCTCCTTACCTGTAGCAAAAGACTGTTCTTCTCCCGGTTCCATGGTTTTCAGAAAAAAAGCAAAATCACTTATAGCCTCTCTGGCTTTCATAGAAGCTTTTTTGAAATCTTCCTCGAAGGCAGGAGAGATTTTCCCGTAAATATCTTTTATTGTATCCATAAATTCAATGCCGCAGAGAGCAGTTTGAGAAGAAACCCTGAGAAATACAGGAGGACATTTGACTAAATTATCTTTTGCTTCTCTGAAAAGCTGAGGAATACTTTCCATTTTCTTTAATATCATTTCTGCCGTATATTCCAGAGGTCTGAAGGATTTAAGCATAAGGGTATTTATACCGTCAAGGGCTTCATCCAGATATATCTGAGGATTTTTTTCCCAGTGCCTTATATGTTCTATACGCAGCAAAAACATTTCTATATCTCTTAAAAGAAATATTCTGTCTATTTTATTATCGGAATTCAAGTTACCGGAAGAAATCTCTTCTGTCTGACTCTTAAAATTATAAAGTTTTGCCAGTGCATCATGGCGACTCTCCGGGGAAAAACTGCCTGTTAACGAATCATAAGAAGACAATCCTAAATAAGATGCAAAACCCGGTTCATAAGCATATTTCCATTTGAGGTAATTCTCAACTAACTGTTCAAATTTTTGATTTTCCATAAATATAAATTTCATCCTATCTTAATAAAAATCATAACGCGTAATGCGTAATGGGTAATGCGTAATGCGTGTTTCGCCGGTACCGGACGAGCACAGTGGGTCGCTGACTCACTACTCACTTTTCACTTACTAACAACCATGACCGGTTCGGTCACAACGAAGTATGAGAATTGGTTCCTCCCGTAACGCGTAACGCGTTACGCGTTACGATTCTCATATAAATTTACATAATAAAAATTTCCTTTATATCTTCGAACTTGTATGGCTTTGTAACAACTCCCTTAAAACCATATTCTTTGTAATTAGAAATTACAGGGTCGCTTGAGTAACCGCTCGACACTATGGCTTTCACATCCGGATCTATTTCCACAAGATGTTTTATCGCATCTTTACCTCCCATACCGCCGGGAACTGTAAGATCCATAATCACCATGTCAAAAGGCTCTCCCCTGTCTTTTGCCTGTTTATACAATTCTATTGCTTCTGCTCCGTCACCGGCAAATTCAACAGTATATCCGAGATGCTCAAGCATTTTACCTGATACTCTTCTTACAAGAGCTTCATCATCCATTAAAAGAATCTTTCCCCTGCTGGACAGAAGGCTGACTTTTTCTTTCTTTAAATCTGCAGTTTCTTCGGAAATAATATCTGAAACCAGAGGTTTTTTGTGAACAGCAGATACAGAAAAACTTAATAATTTCCTTGTTAATTTCATGGCTCTTGATGAAGCTTTTTCGGCATCTACAAGTAATTCATAGGCTTCATCCTGCGGTTTGACAGATATTTTCAGAAGAGAAATATTACCCATTACTGCCATAAGAAGATTGTTAAATTCATGGGCAATTCCGCCTACAAAAATACCGATTTTTTCAAGTTTTTCTTCATTAAGTATTTCTTTTCTGGATTCTTCTCTTTCCTCAAGAGGATGAAATATGAGTAATGTACCTGAAATCCTATCCTTTCTGTCAAACACCGGTGAACAGTTACCTTCAATAATATGTTCTGTGCCGTCTCTTGCTATTAATATCTTTTGAA
>JBEHWO010000176.1:0-12965 GCA_040217695.1 Vulcanimicrobiota bacterium
TGTAAAAATGGCAGATTCTATTACTACGTGGAGACTTACTTCTTTCGCATCGTCTCTTAAAGGAGAAATGGGAAACAGTCAGTCAGGTATAAAGGTTTTTCAGGATTTCTTCGCAGATATTGACCTTCCCGTATTTCTCACACAGGATGACGAAATTTCCATACCTGTGGCAGTTTATAATTATCTGCCTGAAAAACAGACAGTAAAGCTGGAACTCCTTAAAGATAACTGGTTTACACTTCTTGATGACCCGGTGAAAAATATTTCTCTGGAAAAAGATCAGGTAAGTGTTGTTTATTTCAGAATTAAAGCAAAAGATGTGGGAACTCATCCTCTTACTGTTTATGCAAAAGGTTCAAAGATGAGTGATGCCATAAAGAGAACAATTCAAATAGAGCCGAACGGAAAACTGTTTATAGAAACACAGAGTGACAGACTCTCGGGATCTCTGTCTAAAACAGTTGAAATACCGGATAATGCTATCAGGGGGGCAGGTAAAATACTTGTTACTTTATATCCGGGCCTTTTCTCACAGGTAGTGGAAGGGCTGGATAAAATTCTCAGAATGCCGGGCGGATGTTTTGAACAGACCAGTTCAACAACTTACCCGAATGTTCTTGTTCTGGATTATTTGAAAAGGGTAAATAAAATAACGCCTGAACTTCAGATGAAAGCAGAAACTTATATTAATAACGGCTATCAGAGACTCCTTACATTTGAAGTCAAGGGAGGAGGTTTTTCATGGTTTGGCGATGCGCCGGCAAATAAACTGCTTACTGCTTTTGGCATTATGGAATTTAAGGATATGGCCCATGTTCATTCCGTAGATCCTGCTCTTATAAAGAGGACTCAGGACTGGCTCGCATCACAGCAGTTACAGGACGGAAGCTGGAAACCTGATGAAAGTTATCTCCATGCAGAAAGCTGGTCAAGGCTTCAGAATTCAAATCTCCTTGTTACTGCTTATATAACATGGGCCCTTCTGGATACGGGCTATGAAAATAAAGATGTTACGGGAAAAGCTGTTTCCTATATAAAAGAACATTATAACCAGGCAAAAGATCCCTATATGCTATCTATTATAGCAAATGCTCTTTCATCATATGATAAATCTGACCCCATACTGAAGAATGTTTTTCAGACACTTATAGATATGAAAAAAGAAGGTAAAAACACTGTTTACTGGGAATCTTCCATCGAAAGTATTACCTTCTCTTCAGGAATAAGCTCTACTGTCGAAACTACTGCTCTCGCGGCTTATGCAATGTTGAAATCTGATCTTTACCCCGATGTGGTCAATAAATGTATTACATTTCTCATACAGAATAAGGATGCTTACGGAACATGGCATTCCACACAGCCTACAATACTTACTCTGAGAACTCTTTTACTTGCGGCGGAAAAAGCTACGGAAGAAGTAAATGTAGCAGGCTCTATCCTGATAAACGGAAAGAAATTTAAAGATTTCAATATTACCTCCAAAAATTTTGATGTTTATCAGCAGTTTGACCTGGGAACTGTTGCAGGCAGGAATGATGTGGACATAAAATTTGAAGGTAAAGGTAATTGCCTCTATCAGATTGTGACGAAATATTATCTGCCATGGAACATGATAAAGGAAGAAAAACAGTCTGATACCATGTCTATAAAAGTTTCATATGACAGGACAAAACTTGTGCAGAATGACCTTGTCACATGTAAAGCACAGATAGCCAACAATACTGAAGGTGATATAAAGATGACCATTATAGATCTGGGTATACCTCCCGGATTTACCGTGGAAAGTGATGGACTTGAGAAACTTGTTACGAATAAGGTAATACAGAAATACAGTCTTACAGGGAGACAGGTAATTATTTATATAGATGAGATAAAGGGAAAGAAATCTATAGATGTAAGTTATCAGCTCAGGGCAAAATATCCTGTAAAAGTGCAGGCTCCCAGGTCTCAGGTCTATGAATATTACAAACCTGAGAATTTGACTTCAACAAAGCCTGTTGAGATGATTGTAGAGTAGATTATGAAAGGCGGAGTTCTTACGGGCTCTGCCTTTTGAGGTGTCTGAGCAGTTACCGGTGACCAGTTACCGGTGAGTCGTGAAAAGTAGGGGCTAACTGTGTTCGACCGGTACCGGTGAAAACACGCATCACGCATCACGCATTACGCATCACGCGTCACGACCCACCCGTCACGCGTTACGCGTTACGCGTCACGCTTATAACGCATCACGCTTATACAATATTCTTTTCAAAACAATAAACTGAGTTATAATAAATATCGATAATAATTATACATGTCAGAAGCTGTGTCTGAAATTCATTTAATCCCTGTTTTATGGATTTAATTACAGGATTTTTTGAAGTAATAAGTGTATTTTCTTCTGTAGAGAAGGATAAAAATCCGTATTCACCTGTTTCTTCTCCGTTAAGTATTATCTTTCTATTTTCACCGGACGAGAGCCTGGCACCGCTATATTCCGGTCCTGTTATAAATCCTATCTCCTGTCCCGCAGGATTTAAGATGCGTCTTGACGCAGCCGTAACGGAAGCAATGTGACATTTGTTAAAGAATAATTTAAAGGTATTATTTTCTGCAAGAATTTCCATTTCATCTTTCACTGTTATGGCCTTTAAAGAGCCCAGCAATCTGTTCTGTCTCACAATTTCATCCTTGGGAGATACGAAATCGGCATAAAAAGACAAAATAGTTTTTTTCTCGTCGTCACAGTTAAAAATAACTCCTCCCACTCTGAAATTAACTGATTTATCATACTGGGCGTCAACCAGTGAATTTAATGATGCCAGATTAAAATCTGTGAGCCTGTGTTTCATATCAGTTATATATCTGTGTCCTCCCGGGCCGGAAATGACCTGGGGCTGCCAGAATCTCTTCATTGTTGACGGGAAGAAAATAAATATGAGTTTGAATTTTATAAGGAGTATAAAGAAGACACCTGTTAAAATATAGAGAAATATGGGATCCATAAATATATACCTTTCATGCGTGAAGTGTGAAGTGTGATACGTGACGCGTAACGCGTAACGGGTAGAATTACCATGTTTAATACCATTCACTTTTCACTTTTCACTTTTCACTTTTCACTTTTCACTTTTCACTTTTCACGACTCACTGCTCACTGGTAACTGTTCACTGTTCACTGGTCTCTGGTAACTGCTCACTGCTCACTGTCCAGCCGAACTCTTATAAATCTCGGCCTGTATATGGTACTATCAATATATAAATCATCAAAATTCCAGGCATTTACATTGTATGATATAAGAAGCCCTTTCTCTGTATCGGAAAGTTCTGGATGGGCTTTGGCATTATAGGAGAAAATTCTGTCGTTTGATTCCTCTATATGCCATACTGACAGGGGAGTATCCCAGGGACCTTCCGGCGACGTGCCGAATATTATTTCTATATCGGAACCTGAGCCGTTTTTCTGGGTAGTTATTATATATCTGCCATCATGGTTTTTATGTACAGAAAGCTCATTACCCACTTCTTTAAACACCGGTTTACAGTCTGACAGATTTTTGCTCCACCCTGTTCCCGTATAAAATTCCCATTGTGTTTCAGAAGGTATGGAACCTGATTTTATTCTGGCGAGAAGCAGATTTTTCGTAATTTCATAATCTTCTGTGCCGTAAATATAGGTCCAGTCTTTTTCTACAAGGACTGAAGCACCGAATGCTATGGCAGGTTTTTCTTCGTCTTTTGCCTGAAAATAAGGCAGTTTTTTATAATTTTCTACGGAAAATTTATTCCCATCAATTAAAACATCGGCAGTCCAGTTGCCTGTCTGTCTGAAACTGAATATGCCTTCACCTGATATTTCTACCTGGGGAAGGAAAACAATGATTTTACCATCGCCACAGGGAATTGCATCATAAATCCAGAAGAAGCCCTTCCCGTCAGGAGGAATAAAGAAAGATTCCGGTTTTTCTTCTGTTCCTCCGTAAATAAATTTAACAGTAGAAGGATCTTTCCCTTCCTGAATAGCAACAGAATTGTTTATTATCACTGTTTCTTCAGATCTTTTTCCTGAAGAATCTGTTTTCCCTATAAAGGTGTCTCCGAAAAGCCACATAGTTCTTCCGTCATTCAGTGGTATTGAATAGGTACCGTCTGCACCTGTCCAGCCGGAATTCCCGGAAAAGGCTCTTTCATAATCACTGTCTCTTTCTGAAGGAAATATCTCTCCCGAAAGGGACATATATACAGGTGAAAAAAATAATAAAATAATAAAAAAAATCTTCTTCATGAAATGTAACCTCTGGTAATCTATTTACATTCTAAGTAAACTTATGTATAATGTAACATATAGATGAGTAAAAAGCAACTTGTAATTTGTATGAAAATCTTTACATATGACGGTGTTTGCTGAATTATTTCTTCTTTTTTCGTTATTTAAAATGATTTTGTGAAAGTCTCTTAAATGCAGAAAGGAAAAACCTTAAAGGTTTCTGGTATCTATTTTTATAGTTTATATTATAACAGGCTATAAATAATCCTCCCGTCGCACGTCACTATTCCAATAAGTTATGAATTGACTATAAATTCAATTACCAGGTAAGCGGATAGATTATGTACAATAGAACTATTTTTATAGCAGATGATGATGAGAATTTTTTAGATATATATACGATTATATTTACAAGACAGTTCGATTTACCCGTCGGAGAAGAAACAGAGGAAGATTTTCATCTCAGGACTTTTTCTGACGGCCAGTATCTGTTAGATGCTTTCAGGAGTGAATATGAGAAAGGGAACCGTACACCTCTCTGTATTCTGGATATGAAGATGCCCCGTCTCGGAGGGCTAGAAACTGCCAGCGCTGTCAGGAATATTGACTCTGAAGTTATTATTATTCTTGTTACAGCCTATTCTGATATATCACTTGCTACTATAAAAGAGAATTTGAAAAAGGATATTTATTATATTACAAAACCTTTTAACAAAGAAGAAATTTATTGTCTTGTAGATTCTCTTATTAAGGGATGGAATAAAAATATACAGATAAAGGAAAGTGAAGAAAAATACCGTACTATATTTGAATCTTTTGTAGATGTATATTATCGCACAGATATGGATGGGATTATTACCCTTATCAGTCCTTCCATAAAGTCCTATTGTGGATATGAACCGGAAGAGCTTACAGGTTTACCGGTAAAAAGCATATGTCCTGATGTTTTGCAGTATGATATGTTATTACGTGACCTGTATAATTCTCACTTTGTGAAGGACTACGAAATAAAACTTAAAAGTAAAGATGCAAGGGAAATATATTTTTCGGCCAATACTCATATAGTATTCGGTGAAGATGATGTTCCTGTGGCCATAGAGGGTGTATTACGTGATATAACAGAAAGAAAGAAAGCGGAAGAAGACAAAAAGAAACTGGAAAGCCAGCTCCGTCAGAAACAGAAGATGGAAGCCATAGGCACACTTGCAGGTGGCATAGCCCATGATTTTAATAATATCCTGAGTGCCGTTATTGGTTTTACCTATCTGGCATTGAAAGAGATACCGGAAGGAAGCAAGGTCTATTCGAATCTGGAAGAGGTTATTCAGGCCAGTTATCGCGCTACCGATCTGGTAAAACAGATCCTTGCTTTCAGCCGTCAGAGTGAACAGGAAAAAATGCCTGTTCAAATTAATGTTATTGTTAAAGAGGTATTAAAGCTCCTGAGGGCATCATTGCCTGCTACGGTAGAGATACGTCAGAAACTCGGAGGAGGCCCATATACGGTAATTGCAGATACCATACAGATACATCAATTATTGATGAATCTCTGCACAAATGCTTTTTATGCTATGAGAGAAAAAGGCGGTCTTATGGAAGTAAGTCTGTCTAATTTTGATCTGGATGTAAATAATGCTGTCCTTTATGAAGGGTTAAAATCGGGGCCCTATGTAAAGCTTGTAGTAAAGGATACAGGGCACGGGATTGAACCTGATGTACTGGAACATATTTTTGAGCCATATTTTACTACAAAAGATCCGGGAGAGGGGACAGGTCTTGGCCTTTCTGTCGTTCATGGCATAGTGAGAAGTCATGGGGGAGATATAACAGTTAACAGCCAGCCTGGCAAAGGGACTGTCTTTGAAGTTTTACTTCCCAGGATTGACAGTGAAGCACCTCAAAAGGTTTCTTTCTCGGAAGATCTTCCCGGAGGGACAGAAACCATACTGTTTGTAGATGATGATAGAAAACTTGTTTATCTTGGAAAAAAGATGCTGGAAGATCTCGGCTATACAGTTGTCGCTCTTTCAAGCAGTTCCGATGCTCTGGATGTGTTTAAAAAGGAACCGGAGAGATTTGATATTGTCATTACCGATCAGACAATGCCTGAAAAGACCGGTACCGACCTGGTGCATGATATTCTTTCTATCAGACCTTCTATGCCTGTAATTCTTTCCACAGGTTACAGTGATATGATAACAGCAGAAAAGATAAAAAAGATTGGTATCAGAGAATTTACTATGAAACCTTTTGATATAAGGATTATGGCAAAGTTAATAAGAAAAGTCTTCCAGGAGAAATGATTTCCTTTTAATATAATTGAGACGGTTAGGGACTGTAAGAAAATAACTCTGTTAAACTATGGTTATTGTCCTCGCGTCACGCGTCACGCGTTACGCGTCACGATTTGATATAATGTTATTTGTTTACAACTCCTTATTCAATTGTCCTTCGCTTATTAATATACATGCCAGTATACTCTGTCATATCTATATCCTGATGCTCCCGGTGATGTTATTATAAGATTCTGCGTATAGTCGGGATCATATTTAAATTCAAGACAATAGCCAAGTTTTCCGAAACCTGAAACACTGCTGTCATGTTCAAAACTTATAGAAGGAGTTGTTCCGTTATTGTAAGTACTTACTACAGAGCCGTCTACCATCAGTCCCCGGCAGCCTTCATTATATAGATTTATAGGTCCGTCACTGTATATTACGCCATAGTAGGTATGTTTCTTTCTTTCTGCGGCAGGTAAATTTATCAGGTCAGCAAAATTCGGGTCAGCCGGTTGCATGTGTATGTCCATGCCTTCCCCCGCATATATGGCAAGACCGTCAGTACTGAGACCTGATATATTTGAATATCCTTCAAAGGTAAGTTTTCCTTCTACTATAAGAGCAGTTTTACCGTAAAAATTCGTATCCTTTATGAGCATATTACCGGAACCAGGTCCCGAAGCAGGTTTTTCTACTATAACCTGTGTTAAACTAGGACAGTAGAAATTGGAATTTTCAATTGTTATATCACCTGTAATATGAAGCTTTAGAGGACCTGCTGCAGTCAATGTATTACCGTTGCAACTTACGCCGGGAGGTAATGTGTCTGTTACGGGAAAAGGCCCCAGAACGCCGCCCAGATAATAATTGAGATTGCCGTTTTCAACACGATAGGTTGCATTACCTGCAGGAGGCGTTATTTCATTTGGATCGGCATGTTTGGCTTTAAGATTATCAAATGTCCATTCTGTGAAATTTAAAGATACTTCTGCTACAGGATGGTTTGGATCACTGTTGTCATTGTAATTTCCCGGAGGCTCTACACCCATTTTTATAAAATTACTTATTTTGCCGCGACTGGTAACCTTGCCGTTTACATCATAGAAAGGCGGAAATGGGAGTTTTATATGGATGAATAATAAATTTATATCTATATAAACTATATCGGCATCAAAAGATTCCTCCGGATAAATTCCGTTATTGGCATGAATATTTCCGGTATAACCGGGTACTGCATTTACTTTAACATAAAAAGCATCATTCATATCGACAGGACCGTTGCTGGCCAGACCGAGTTGCAGACTTCTCGGCCTCAGGATTGTTTCTACTGTTCTTTTGAATTTTTTTACAGAACCGACTGAAGTCAGTTTTATAGAATAAGGAGGCATCATACCAACCTGATTCGGTTCATTAATATTGTTTTGTATGGTTACTTCATATTCAGTGTCATTACTTATATTTCCTTTAACCTTTGCAGTTCTGGTATGATCGCTTTCCAGTTCATAAACAGCCATTGCTATTCCTGCTTCTGCGGCATTCATTGCTATAATACTTTTTATCTGCCTGGAAGCAAAATTTAAATTTGCGAGAGTACTTTGAAATAGAGCCAGAATCAGTATACTGGTAACCATCATGACTCCGAGAACTGTTATTAAAATTAAACCTTCTTTTGTTTTGTACATCATATGAAATGCCTCCTAGTTTCTGAAGTAAACCCTTGTTCTGTATTCTGACTGTTCTTTCTTTTGTTTGTTCAATGATATAGCCCGTACCTTTATTGAAAGTGTCATATAACGTTTGTCTACATAATCATCAGGAAGAGGTAATATCGCATCGAGTTGATATATTCCATGAGCGACTACCCTGCTTCTGCTGTCACCTGATGTATAGGTACATTCAGGTACCAGATCCTGAGACAGTAAAGGTATGGTTCTTTCAATATAATATTCAAAATTACTTGCAGGAGGTGTACCCGGATCTTTCGGATTATACTCCTTTCTTATTAACATTTTATCTTCCGTCGCCGTATCAGGAACAAGGAAATATATGATATATTTTTGCCATGCCATTTTACCTGTAGACAGTTCATATTTAAGATCTACGCCGTTTATTTCTACTGCTGAGAGAAAACTTATTGCAACAGGCCGGCTTGCATCTATATTATAGATATTTGCAGATCTTATGTCTGATTCCATAAGTTCTCTTGATAAAAAGCCCAGTGCAGACATAGCACTGCCCTGAAGGCCTCCTCTGGCACGACCTATGACAGATAACTTCATGCTGTTAACCATTACGATAGTAATAGCTGTGAGTATGAGACCGATTATTGCTATGGATATTATCATTTCTACCAGGGAAAAACCTGATTTCCTTGCCTTATTTATCATTTCCTTTGTTTATATAGGTGGTAAGTTTAAATTTAGTATTTCCAAGGGTGTTGTCTTTCCATCCTATATGTACCTCAACTTTTTTTATACGACTTTCTGACAGTCCGCCTATCTTTGATATGTCTATTTCAGCAGTAAAAAGAATTCCGTTTATAATATTCTGCTCCAGAGTAACATTTGCATGAGTGCCGGCTTTATAACTATCAAAATTCAATTCAAGATCGTTTTTATAGGTTTCCATTACCTGCTGTGCAAGTGATGCCGCTACTACTTCATTTTCTCCTCTTTTTATACCTGAAAGTGTTGACCCGAATATAGCCAGTACGGTTAACAGGAGAAGTGATAGTATACCGACTGATATCATTATTTCTGCAAAAGTGAACCCATTTTTATTGAGAAACATATGTTCTTCCTTTTATATTATATAGATAAATGTTTATCTATAATAATTTTATATTAAAATATGCGAAAAGTCAATAATGTGGAAAATAAATAAAACGGTTAGATTGTTTTTTTTTATGACACGTGATTCTACTGAGGTGAGCATAAATAATAAATATATACTCCCGTGATGCGTGACGAGTAATGCGTGACGGGAGAAAAACTTTTATTACATGCTTCTCAGGTCAGTAAAAAAAGATCTCAACATATTCGAGTGTTGAGCAGTGAGTAAACAGAGTAATTCTCAGTCACTACTCACTGATTAACGTTTTTATAAATTTAAAGAAAATATGAATCTACTTCCTTTTCCGTGAGTACTTTCAACCCATATTCTGCCTTCATGGGCATCTATAATATTTTTTGTAATAAATAACCCCAGTCCTGCACCGGCAATTCTATGGCCTGATTTTACTCTGTGAAATTTATCGAAAACCCCTTCTACTTCTTCTTCCGGTATGCCTATACCATGGTCCTGAACATAAATAATTATTTTATTCTCCTCTATATACCCGCCTACTTCTACTTCTCCTCCTTCAGGTGAATATTTAATGGCATTACCGACAAGATTATGAAGCACCTGTTCTAACTGATCCGGATCCGCCATAATGACAGGTAAGTCTCCTTTTATGTTCATGTTTATCTTATGAATTTCACTGCTTCTATAGGTATCCATCACATTTTGTATCAGAGGAATTATTTCTACCGGCATTTTCTGGCTTTCAAACCTTCCGGATTCTATTTTTGCCAGATCGAGGAGACTCTTTATCAGCCTTACAAGTCTTTCTACCTCTCTTATGATTATTTCCAGAAATTCCTTTTTCTTATCATCAGTCAATTTATCATTATAGTGTAATATCATGCTGGCATATCCTTTGACAGACGTAAGAGGTGAACGTAAATCATGAGAAACTATAGAGACAAATTCAGATTTCATCTTCTCTATTTCTTTTTCTTTGGACATATCGCTGATTACTACAATACCTCCGATTTTTTCTCCATGTGGATTAAGGAGAGGGGTTGCCGTAGCGCTTAAAAATTTTCTTTCTTCCGGAGCGGTATTTATAAACCCTTTGGAACGTTTGAATTTAAAAGAAGGTTCTATTGAGACTGTCCTGCCCTCATCATCCCTGAGGTTTATAAGAGACGTCCACTCTGTCCCGAGTACCTGTTCTTCCGTTCTATTCATGATATATTCCGCTGCTCTGTTAAAGAATGTAATAGAGCCGTTTTTATCAAACAGTAATACTCCGTCTCCCATATCTCTCACTATAGCATTCAATTTGTCTGTTTTTTCTTTCAGTTCTTCTATATATTTCTTTTCATTTTCATGGAGTATAACATTATCAATTACAAGAGCAGAACGGCTTGCTATAAGTTCCAGTGTTTTTATTTCATCTTTTGTGAAATCATGGTATTTACTCAGAGTCCCTACTATAATAACTCCCATTTTAAAATCTTCTGCAATAAGGGGCAAACATATAATAGATTTAATTTCCTTCTGATTGGAAGGTGATTTTATAAAACGACTGTCTTTTCTTACATCATTTACCACGCAGACTGTGCCATGTTCGAAAGCCCATCCTCCGATGCCTTCCCCTGATTTTATTTTATAGAGGCCGAATGGCTCTGCATCAACTCCTCTTGCTGCTTTTACTGTAAGTAATTCTTCTTTTTCGTCCCATAACATAATAGACGCTCTTTCCGCACCTGTGAGGCGGATAATTGTATCAAGGGTCAGATTCATGGCTTCATATAAAGTGACTTTTTTACTTAAAGATATGGACAGTTCATATTCTGCCACTTCAAATCTTGTAGATAGCTCTTTTTCTCTGAGTTGAACACTTTGAAGTTCCAGATTCTGTCTTTTAAACACTTCTTCCAGAAATCCTATTTTAGAACTGTTAAACATTTTCTCGCTCGTTTCTATGGCAGATGAATAATTTTCTTCTTCCAACAGTTTTATAAAGGAATTTTTAAGGATTTTCCATGCTTCTATAATGTCCGAAGGAGTAACAGAAATATTGACTTCCCTTCCAAGCATTTGACCTTCTTCATAAGCAGTCAGATCGTCATTATTATTTACCGCATCCAGAAATTTTTCAATAAATCTTTCAGTCGCAGGGATTATGGTGCTGTGTTTTTCTTTACACCATTTATCTGTCCATTTCTTAATTGATATGTTGTCTATTTTCATATTATCACCTTTATATTTAAAATCGTGACGCGTGACGCGTGACGCGTGACGCTAGGAAAGAGATTCTTGATTCAATTTTTTTCCTTATTATAGCATAACAGATATATTATAAAATTACAGTTATAAATATAACTGTTTATGAGAATTTTCTTTATCCTCAGGATTGTAAAAAAACAACTCCGGTAAATTGTCAGAAAAATTAGTATCCTTCCGTCACACGTCACGAGATCAGTTATGTGTTATTTATACTCACCTCAGTAATTATGCAATATTTGTACCAAAAAGTCAACTTTTTACCATTTAAAAAACAATCGTCGTTGATTTTTATTTTAAACCGTGATAGAATGACTTTTACAGTGACCAGTGAGCGGTGAACTGCGAGTGGAATTACCCGTCACGCGTCACGATAACATAACTGATAACTGATAAAGGAGTGACTGTTTTGAATTACTTTTTAACAGAAGAACAACAGGCAATAGTTGATCTTGCCAGGAAGATAGCAATAGAAAAGGTAGTGCCTGTGGCAGCAAAACTGGATGAGACAGAAGAATTTCCATGGGAAATTATGAAACATCTTGCTCAGGCAGATCTTTTTGGTCTTTATATACCGGAAGAATACGGAGGTTTCGGCGGAGGAGTTTTCGAACTGGCTCTTGCTGTCGAACAGATAAGCCGTGCATGCGGAGGAGTGGCCGTATCTTTTGCCGCTTCTGCTCTCGGAGCTTTCCCTATACTTCTCTTCGGAACTGAAGAACAGAAGAAGAAATATCTGACTCCTATAGCAAAAGGAGAAAAACTGGCTGCTTTCGGACTTACAGAGGCAAATGCCGGAAGTGATGCAGGAGGGGTTGAAACTACTGCAAAAGCTGACGGAGATTATTATGTTTTAAACGGTACAAAGCAGTGGATTACAAATGGCGGTGAAGCAGACATATATACTATTATTGCAGCTACAAATAAAAAAAGAGGTTCCCGCGGTCTTTCAGCTTTTATTGTTGAAAAAGGTACTCCCGGCTTTGATTTTGGTAAAAAAGAAAAGAAAATGGGTATTCGCTGCTCTGCTACAAGAGAACTGGTTTTTCAGGACTGTAAAGTCCCGAAAGCAAATCTTCTTGCAAAAGAAGGTTATGGTTTTATAGTAGCTCTGAGAACTCTTGATAATGCCAGACCGGGTGTGGCTGCTCAGGCTCTCGGTATAGCCCAGGGTGCAATGGATGCAGCCATGGATTTTGCCCGACAGAGGGTACAGTTCGGCCAGCCTATTACGGGTTTTCAGGCAGTACAGCATATGTTTGCCGATATGGCTACACAGATAGAGGCTGCAAGAGCTCTTACCTATGCTGTGGCCAGAACAGTAGACAGCGGAACCCAGAAAGAAATATCCAAGGAATCTGCTATGTGTAAACTTCTTGCATCTG
>JBEHWO010000177.1:0-12916 GCA_040217695.1 Vulcanimicrobiota bacterium
CCGTTAAAAAAATAAAATTAACGAGAACAATTTCTGATAATTCAAATGTTTGTTTTAAATTTACATAGGTCACTTTACTATACGAACACATTCAAAAGCCTCTGAGTATCCATTCCCTACTCTCATTCCCCAATATTTCGCATTTATTTTAATTCCTTCCAATGACCTTGGATGAGGAAAATCTCTTAATTCGGAATATTTATTCATAGCATTCAATTTTAATTCTAATGTATCTGTAATATTAAAAAATACATCGGGAGAAAAAGATAAAGGATAATTCCATTCAGTAGATGATAAAATTTCAAAAGAATAAATTTCCTTAACTGTTTCTCCTATTAATGGTCTGGTAGCAGTTAAGGTTGCTTTATAAGTAATTTGATGATCAATATTTAAATCGTTCTCATAATGAGTAAAAATGATCTCAGGCTTCACATCATTTTTTATTAATTCTACTACCTTTATTATCTCCAGCAATGGAATAGAATCGAAGCGATTATCCGGGAACTCATAAATAAAAACTTCTTTTATTCCAATTACTTCATTTGCCTGGTGTATTTGTTTTTTTAACTCTTCAAGTTCATTTTCTCTCTTTTGTCTATCCCTTTCTCTATCTCGTGATGTAATACCTTCTCCCAATATAAGAGTATAAGCCTCATATCCATCTTTAATCAATCTTGCGACTGTACCGCCACAACCAAGTATTTCATCATCAGGATGAGAGGCAACTATAAGAATTCTATTATTCTTCATTTATTTCAAACCTGCCTACTAATTTATTAGATTTTCTATGGACTTCAGAAAATTCTATTCTGAATTTACCTGTTTTTAGAAATGCTTTTGGATAGCCTTCTCCATCCAGCATTCTTATAAAATCGTAAATATCATCTAAATGTGTTATATTAATCATATTACTCTCCTGTGGTGTTCTTCGCTTAAAAATCACTGGTTCTCCTGCTTGTTCAAAGGGGACAGGGCTATTTTCCAAAATATATGGTATCATCTTGAAAAATATAATATCTGACATCTGTCTAAATATTTCTTCTGAGCTGCCTAAACCTATATAAAAAGGCTCTTTTAAATAAATCTTGCCGGTATCCAAACCTTCGCCTACCTTTATTGCTGAAACTTTAGTATTATAAACCTTATTTACTATTAAATTCTGAAGAGGACTCCCTCCTCTCCCGTAAGGTAAATCTGTCATATGGAAAACAATACATTCAAAATTCACATATACTTTCTCAGGGATTATCCATGACCAGTGTGGAAAAAATATATATTTAGGATTAATTTCATTAATCTTATCATAGTCCAGTTCATCTTTTTTAGAAAAAATAATAATATCATATTTTTCTTCATAACTATTTTTAAACTTAAAAGCATTATTTATATTCCAAGATTTTATTGTAGCTATAAGGATTCTATTTCTTTTCATTTTTCAAAACACTCTCATGTAAATAATTTATATCCGATACGAAATCACTTAAATTATCTATTGAATCTTTTATTGTTTCAACAGTAATATATGAATCAGGAAGTAAAATATTTAAGATTTCCTCTATAGGAAAATTACCATAGCCAAAATGATCATGTCGATCATATAATCCATTATAATCTCCATCTGTAAGATGGTATATCTGAGGTACCTGTTTTATAAATTCCATTAAATAAGCTAAAGGAGATACTGTATAAACATTTGCTGAACAGATAGCATGTCCAATATCAAAACAAAAACCAACATGTGTATTATCCATAATAAACCTAATCTCTTCAGGAGAATTTCCATTGCAAACAAGCCCATCATCTAAACCATAATAAGGTTTATTTTCTATTATAATACGTTCATCACTTATATCATTAAGCTGATTAACTGTCTCTTCAAGACTCCCTGCAACACCGGGATGAAAAATAATATACGTGGCATCTAATTTATCTGCAAATTTTATAACTTCTTCCACTAATTTAAGATTCTTATCTTTATTTTCCTTACTTGCCAGATTTAATCCTCCTCTATAATGAGGAGCATGAATAATATAAGGTATACCTAAATTCACCCACATATCAATAAAGGCATTGTAGGAATCTGGAACAGCATAAAGTTCAATATATTTATAGACACCGTCTTTGTAAAGTTTAACGGCTTCATCAATATAATTTTTATTAGTAGACCAGAGCTTTAATCCGAAATTATACATTTCTACCACCCATATTAAATATTGCTGTTGCCAGGTCAAGATCATCTATACTATCTATATCAATTGCAGATTTCCAGTCAATTTCGTAAAATATAACATCTTTACCATAAAATGTTCCTTCTTTTATAAGGGCTTCAACATTGGCAATCCATATAGCTCCTGTAGGACAGTATAATACCGGTAAATCCTGAGATCTGCTCTTTAATCCCTCCGGGAAAATAAACTCAGGATGAAATCTATCATTTAACTTTGCAGCCCACCAGGGATTCATGCATCCGTATCTAAAACAACTTATCTGGAATGAAGTATTGGAATTTAAAAAGTTATTATATCCCTTAATAATATCATAACTTTTTCTTAAGGGACAATTTGGCATTAACAAAAAAACATTCTTATAATCTTCATTTAATATAGTTTTAATCTGTTTCAGAACTGAAATAGTGGCATTACTGACATTTGAATAATCATCAATATATTCTTTTCTCAAAAACGGCGCAGATGCACCATAATTTTCTGCTATATCTGCTATTTTTTTCATATCTGTACCGACAAAAACTCTGTCGAAAACATCGGCCTTCAAAGCAGCTTCTATAGTCCAGGCAATCATAGGCTTACCAGAAAAATCTATTATATTTTTCTCCGGAATTCTTTTAGACCCACCTCTTGCAAGTATTACAGCAATATTTTCTCTTTTTACCATATTGTCCACCCCCCATCAACAACCAGATTGTGGCCAATCATTCCAATAGAATTATCTGATACTAAAAAATCAACAGAACCGATCACTTCATCTTCTTTTAACATTCTCCCCATAGGACAGAGTTTCCCGTATTTCCATTTAAATTCTTCACTTACTCTGCCTTCCACTCCACCGAAAGATATAGAATTTACCCTTATAGCTTTACCGGCAAACCTTATGGAAAGTTCTCTGGTCAAATGTATTAAAGCAGCTTTTGCAACACTATAATTAATCGGAGATTCTTTTAATGAGTCATTATATAAATTAGGATTAGCAGCAACGACACCATACATAGATGAAATGTTTATTATATTACTGAGTTCTGAATTAACCTGATTTGCCAGGTCTATTGAAAGTTCATATGGAACTATAACATCTAATAAAAATTCCCCTGCCCATGCTTCTCTATCAGTTCTCAACTCGTCAGAGATTTTTAAATACTCAATATTTCTGGCATTATTTATAAGAATATTTATATAAATATTCTTATGTTCCAGTATATCAATAATTTTCTTAGATGAATCTTTTTCTTCGAGATTAATAGGGATACCAAACAGGTTATCTTTAAATCCGTCTGCAATTTTTCCTATTAAACTATCAATATTAGACTGATATCTCGAAATAAAAACAACTTTATAACCTTTAGATACAAAGTGATTTACTAATTTAAAACCTATTTTACCTGTTCCACCTGTAATCAAAATAGTCTTGTTATTCACAATACATTCCTCTTTCAATTATTTCTATTGTTCTTAATACAAATTCTTCTGATTGAAATGGTGATTGTTTTAAAACTATATTAACAAAATTTTGAAGAGCAGATTTAAAAGCATAAAAGGTGTCTTGAAATATTAAATTTTTATATCCACCTGTACCGAATAACCTGATAATAATAGGTATGGAAGATTTTCCAAGAGAGATAAAATTTGCCTGAAATCCATCTTCCCATAAAACTGTAACTATCTTAGTATCTAAACTATTTGAAATTGATGTCTTCACGGATTTTCCTCTTTCGCCGATTATTTTCAATACTGGTTCTATTATATGAATACCATATTTCTCCCAGCTTTTCATAACGCAGGCATCAACATATTTAAGTTGCCCCAGTTCAGATAAATCTCTATCAGTCAACTGAAATTCCCTGGCAAAAGTAATAGCCGAGCAGCTAAAAATCTGACCTTTATAACGTTGTAATGAATATATCTTTTTAGCTGTTGCCACATCCACAGAAAGAGGTTTATCTATATATACAGGTAAACCTGCCTCCAAAAAAGGCTTACTCATTTCATAATGAAATTCCGGATCATCTCTGGCAAGTAGAATAGCATCTACTTTTCCTATCATATCTATATAATTATCTACTATATGCTTAATATTGGCAGCTTTTGCAATATGTTCTGAAATTTCTTTATCCTGTGTCCAGATATAATCAACAGTTGCATTCTTAATTTTATCTTCGGGGAATTTTTGTCTGAATAAATATTCAGGTATCACAGGGAAGGGACACTTTTTCATATAATCAGGATTATAACCATTAAAAATGGCTGACCAGGAATAAGGATGGCCATTACATTCACTCATACCTAAAATACCAAGTTTCAAATGTGTCATGAATATTTACCTCTTTGTAATTATTTCCAGTTTACAGGTAAAACAATATTTTCATCGTCTTCTCTTAATTCTTTAAGTGTATCATAAATTTGATTTATTTTTTTCATTTCTTTTATATTTACAATATTTTCTATTAAATGTTCTTTACTATCAACTCCTATAACAACTCCGTCTATTGATGGATTTAACATAGCAAAATTCAGATAAATTGCTGACACAGGGATATTAAGCTCAAAAGATAATCTATTTATAATATCTAAATTGGGCTTTATTTTAAAAAACCTCTGGGAAAGCTTTTTTAATTCTTTAAATATCAGTCCCTGTAAGAAAACAGATCTTACATAAATTTCCACATTCATTTCCTTCAATTTAAAAAAATAAGAAGAAAACCTTTGGTCAAAAATGCTATAAGGTATTTGAAGGATATCAAAACTAATATTCTTTTCTAAAAGATATTCAAGTTCGGCAGGATAATATAAAGAAAAACCTATTTTCTCTATTTTCCCATCTGCTTTTATTTGATTTATCTCTTCCCATACCTGAGGCTTTTCCAGAAAAAAATCAAAATGATGTATTAAGTATCCATAGAGACTATGAATATTCAAATTATTTAACGAATTTTTTAAAACTTCATGGCTATCTTTAAATGTATGTCTCGGTAATTTTGATATAATTTTAAAATAGGCTTCATTTTTTTTTATATATCTACCTATAACACACTCACTTTCACCATATGCATAAGATGTATCCAATGTATTAATATCATGCTGAGAAGCCCACTTTAATATCTCAAATACTTCTTTTTCAGGTAAGGCACCTCTAAAATTATTAATCCCATAATTCAGGCCAAATTGAACTGTTCCCAGAACCAGTTTATTCATTAGATTTATAACACTTCCAAAATTTTATTTATTACATAATCTACATCATCATCTGTCATTTTCGGATAAAGAGGAATACTTAAAGCCTTTTCATAATAACGTTCTGCCACCGGATAATCTCCCAATTTATAACCAAAATTTTTCTGATAATAAGGCTGAATATGAACAGGGATATAATGTACCTGAGTTCCAATATGTCTATCTCGTAATTCTTCCATAATCTGTTTTCTGGATTTTCCAATTTTTTTAAAATCAATCAGGACTACATATAAATGAAAGGCTGAATAAATACCATCTTTTTCAACAGGAGCAGTTAACATATCTACTTCTTTAAAAGATCTATTATATTTTCGGACAATTTCTCTTCTTCTTTTCACAAAAAAATTCATTTTTCTTAACTGGTTTATCCCAAGAGCTGCCTGTAGCTCTGTTAATCTAAAGTTAAATCCCAGCTCATGCATTTCATAGTACCATGGGCCAGGATTTATATCCATATATTTATCTTCTCTGGTTATCCCATGAGTTCGTAATAATTTCAATTTTTCATATAACTCTTCATTATTAGTAGTAATAGCCCCTCCTTCTCCGGTAGTGATAGTTTTAACAGGATGAAAGGAAAAAGTAGTCATATCAGAATATTTACAGGAACCAACAAAGCTCCCATCTTCATATTTTGAACCGATTGCATGAGAAGCATCTTCAATTATATATAACTTATTCATCTTTGCAAGTTCGTAAATATCTTTCATATCTGCAGGATGGCCGGCAAAATCTACAGGTATAATAACCTTTGTACGTTCATTAATTTTCTCTTTTATATCTTTTATATCTATATTATAAGTTTTATTATCTATATCTGCAAAAATTGGTGTTAATCTGTTATAAATTAAACAATTAGCAGAAGCTACAAACGTATTGGCAGAAGTAATTCCTTCCTTGCCTTTCTCTATAGAAAGAGAAGCCACAGCAAGCTGAAGTGCAGAAGTACCATTAGAAACAGCAACACAATATTTTGCCCCTGTATAGTCACAAATGTTCTTTTCAAATTCTATTATTTCGGGTCCCTGAGTAAGATAATCAGAAGTTAGAACCCTGACAACTTCATTAATATCATCTTCATCTATCCACTGTTTTCCATAAGGAATCATCTTATAATTCCCCTATCATTTCTTTTAATTCTTCCTTTGTTAGCCACTTATCATTTTTATCACTTGTATAGCTAAAACCTTCAGGTAAAAATTTATTGTTTTTATATATTTCTCTACTCTTACAGATGAAACTTTCCGGCTCAATAATAAAAAAATCATCAAATGCTATCGTATGCCTTGCTTCATCTTCTGTCAGCAAACATTCATTTATCTTTTCTCCGGGTCTTATGCCAGTAAGCTCAATGTCACACCCCGGAGCGATAACTTCTGCCATATCTATAACCCTCATACTTGGAATTTTCGGAACAAATACTTCTCCACCATGCATCATATCAATACAGTTTATAACAAACTCAACACCATATTCCAGATTAATCCAAAAGCGAGTCATAGACTCATGTGTAATAGTAATTTTTCCTTTATTTCTCTGTTCTTTAAATAAAGGAATAACACTTCCCCGGCTTCCCACTACATTTCCATATCTAACACAGGACATTCTTGTTTGCCTTTTTGCTCCAACATATGAATTGGATGCAATAAATAATCTTTCCATACATAATTTTGTAGCACCATATAAATTAATAGGACTTACTGCTTTATCTGTACTTAAAGCCATAACTTTTGAAACATTATGTTCAATAGCAATATCAATGATATTTTCAGCACCTAAAATATTAGTTTTTACTGCTTCAAATGGATTATATTCACATGCAGGTACCTGCTTTAATGCTGCTGCATGGACTACTATATCCACATCATCCATAGCTCTATCCAGTCTATCTTTATCTCTTATATCACCAATAAAAAACCTTAAATTTCTATTATTATTAAATTTTTCCTGCATTTCCCACTGTTTCAATTCATCACGACTGAAAATTCTTATAATTTTAGGGGTATATTTTTCAAGCATTATTTCAGTAAATTTTTGTCCGAATGAGCCTGTTCCGCCTGTGAGTAATATTATTTTATCATTAAACATATATTCTCCTTTTTAAATTAATTAATTTCATGAGAATCCATCTGTATCAACCATTACCAGAGAATTTATTCTATTTTTTTACTTACTTTTCTATTTACAATCTATTATCGACACTTTTATAATTTAATTTAATCATATTATCCAGGTTCCAATCAAAGAAACAATTCTTTATGTTTCAACTCAACGCCGCAGAACACAAGTATTATCTTCAGTAATTCAGTCCTTCCTTTAAACTTCCCAAATGCATCATCCTCTTCATACTGTTTCAATTCTTTTCTGGCTTCATTAATTTTATCTTCTAACTTCTTTTCACTGTATTCTGTTATACTCATATACTTTACTTCTATATATATATGAAAAACTTATATCAGGATACTGCAACAAATTCGGTATTAATACTATATCTCCATATCCTTTATTCAATTCCTGTTCGCTTTTAGTTATATAATAATTGGATACATTCAGATAGACTCTTATAAAGGTCTGAATGGCTTTTTCTCCATTTATATAATCCCGTAAAGAGTTCTGTTTATTCATTTCAGAAGAAAGATAGAGAAATAAATCTTCCCATTTGCCTGTATAAGCCATTTCACTGAATAAATTTCCAAGCTTATATAAATCTATATTGAATATCTTCGTATCTCTGTAACCTTCTCTTATATATTCATAATACAACTTTTTTATTACTTCATTTGGTATGGTCAGTAATAATGTTCCCCTGAACCGGGTGTCTATGGTTAACAGGCCAAAATAATATAATAGAGAGATAAAATTTTCAGGATCTATTATTCTATCTACAGGAAAACCTGTAGCTATATTAGATGAAATATGTCCTTCTTCAAGTATGTATTTCAGTTTCTCGAAATTACCGTTTACCTGCAGTTTTCCTTCCTTATCCATCATTATTAAATATTTCAATTTCCTGTAATCTGTTTTTATATTATGATCTAGCATATCCTCAGGCATTTTATTAGTTTCCATATATTCGCTCATAAAGTAAAGAACCATATCTGAATTATACAATCTACTTTTCCCATTTTCTGAAAAAAGGTAATTATTATACCATTTACTCATTATCTCTATCAGTTTATCTGATGAATCTTTTATGAACCCCTCTTCTTTATAATAATCTAACATATTAATAACTTCATCTTCAGTAAAACCAGCCATTTCATTAAAAGACGGCTTATTACTTATATTATATCCTATATTAAATCCGCTCGTTACATCATCCATTGTTACAGGTGATACTCCTGTGATAAAAATCTTTGAAACCGGTGCACCTGAACCGGTAGTCCCGGCTTTTATTACATTAAAGAAATGTCTGTAAAAGCCTTCTCCGTGAGTTATTGCCATATACTGTTCTTTACCTGATGAAGATATTATCGTATTGGTAAAATTATCATATTCATCTATGAGGAGATAAATTTTATATGAGTCTTTAACAAAATTTACAAGGTATTTTAAAATTTCAGATGCGTCTTCTTCTTTTTCTATAATCTTAATAGCTATTATCAGGATCATCTATATAATTCCTGTATTTTTTTTATAAACCACAGAGACTCACGTTTAATTGTTTTATTAAATGAACTTCTGACTTCACTGATTTCAGAACTCACTTCTGAAAAATTAAATTTTAATATTAAATATCTATTTCTTTCCTCTGTGGGATTATCATAAATATAAGTACCGGAAAAAATCTCTTCAAAATCATCTTTTCTTTTTATATCATAATAACATTCCATCAGAGACAGCCATAGAGATTTACCGAAACGTCTGGGGCGGATAAAAAAAAGATAGGGAGGACTGTCTTCGATATGTCCTATAAACCGTGTCTTATCTACATAATAATAATTCTGTCTCCTTACACGGTCAAAATCTGATATTCCATAAGGTATTTTCTTTTTCTTCATAAAACCTCACCTCTTTATTATTATATCAGATTTTAAGAAAAATCTCAGTAATCTGAAAGATTTAAGGAGGTGTAAAATAAAAGCTGGTTTATATAGGTTTTATTTTACACCTCCGAACTATCTCCGGCCCTTGTTGCTACTGAATAGATGTGATAGAATTAGAATGGATGAGTATAAAAGAGAAGAGAGGAGATGTTAATTTATGGTTATAGATGTTAAAGTTGATAGGCTTGAAGAAATGCTGATTAAAACACAGGAAGAAGTTCAAAAAACCAACCTTATAGTTCAGGGAATGGCTTTATCTATAAACAAATTAGGAAATGAAATGTTCGATTTTAAGAAAAAGACTGAATTATCTTTTGATAGAATGAATAAAAAATGGGAAGATGTGATAAAAAAGCTTGGTACACTTGTTGAAGATATGGTTATTCCTAATATAGAATTTATTGCAGAAAAGTACTTCATGTTGAAAAATGTTAGAATATATACAAGAACTAAAATCTATAATCCTGTTAATGATGCAGAACAGAGAGAGTTTGATGTTATAGCTGTGTACTCTGATAGAATAATCCTTGTAGAAGCAAAATCCAATCCGAGACCTGACGAAGCCAGGGATTTTATTGATTTGATAAAGAGCAAAGAATTTTTTAAATATTTCCCTGAATACACCGGTAGAGAATTAATCCCTGTTTTCGCTTCTTTTCATATTCCCGGTAATGTTCTTAAACAGCTAACAAAACATAAAATTTTTGCTATGGGTATTAAAGAAGATACTATGGATATTTTAAATCTTGAATTGTTAAAGCTATAAATTTATATGAGAATCGTGACGCGTAACGCGTAACGCGTGACGCGAGGAAAGAGACAATTAATAAATTTTCATTCCTTATCACGTTAAAGAGAAGCAAAAATTATGGAAAAGAAATATGAAGTTTTATTAAAAAAAGTCCGGGGAATAACCAGTAATATAAAAAGACAGCTCTTTTTTCTGGCCATCATGACAGATGCTCTGGAAGGAATAAAACCTGTCATTGTAGGCGGATTGGCTCTCGAATTCTACTCTACAGGCGGCTACAGTACAGGAGATATAGATATAGTTTATCCTGATGTAAAAGTACTGGGAGAAAAACTTCAGGAATGGGGATTTCAGAAAAAAGGAAGACACTGGATAAATGAAGAGCTTGATATATTTATCGAAGTTCCGGGCTCATACCTGACAGAAGATGAAAAAAAACGAATTACTCTTGTAGAAATAGAAAATCTCAGTGTTTATCTGATAGGAGTAGAAGATCTGATCATAGACAGACTGAATGCTTTTGTCCACTGGCAATCAACTGATGATGGATACTGGGCAAAGGAGTTACTTTTTATATATAAGGAAAAACTGGACATGGAATATCTGCAAAAAAGATGCTCTGAAGAAGAGACATATAAAGAACTTGAAGAGCTTCTCCGGGAAGTGAAGGAACTTGAGAAAAATTAATTTTGACACATTCATGGCAGAAAAGAAAAAGAACTATTTCTCCCTCAGAGCAAGACTCGGGAGAAGAAGAATGGCCGCAAGACGGCAGAGAGAGCCTGGCAAAAGAGACCTTCTCATGATAATGGACAGAAATCGCCTTAATAAATGGATAGAGAGAGGAGAACTTCAGATGATTTCTATAAGGCATTTCTCGGTGAGACTATAAAAACCGTAAAAGTGTAAAATTTACAGAGTGTAAAATTTTACACTTTTCTCTCACAAAAAATCTTTTTTCATAGGTCTTATAAAAAATTTTCTGCCTTATAACACAGGGCTTCGTGTGGGTAAAACAGAATATTTTTTCTTGCTGGTATAAAAATTGCCTGTATATAATGACATAAATAAAAAGTCTGCTTCAAAAAGCAAGGAACAGGAAATTATCAGGTTATTGTGGGAGAAACTATTAAGATGGTATTAATCTCTAAAGGTACATATACTTTATCTCAATTTAACCCTCCACAGATTACCTTTACGCACGACTACTCTATAGGAAAATATGAAATAACCAATTCACAATATCGAGCGTGGCCTGATGCTCAATCTCATCATACTAATACAGCAGAATTAAATAACAGTACCTATGATAATTGTCCTGTCCGTTATGTAAGCTGGATGGATGTAGTTCAGTATTGTAACTGGAGGAGCAGTTACGAAGGATTGACTCCCTGCTATACCATTGGAGATGTAAATGATCATACTACCTATATACTTGATCTAACTAAGAATGGTTACAGACTGCCTACAGAGGCAGAGTGGGAATATGCATGCAGAGGAGGGACGACAACCACTTATTACTGGGGAAATACACTTAATGCAGCTACAGGGTTAAATAAGTGCTGGTATGGATACAATGTTGGAGGAACATGTACAACAGGACTTCCCGCTCCTGTTGGTTATGGATGGGGTCATCCCTGGGGTTTATATGATATGAGCGGGAATATGTGGGAATGGTGTCATAATATATGGGAGAATACTCCTACCGGAGGTACAGATCCTGTAGGCCCAGCATCTGGCAATACTGCCCGTTCAGTGCGTGGCGGTAGCTGGAGTCATTACGGATCTTTCTCAACGTCATCTTTCCGTGGCTCCTATGGGGCTGATGGCCATCCAGACGATCGCGGGTTTCGTGTCGTCAGGACAGAATAGTCTGAACCGCGATTTTCAGGATTTAAGGATTGCCGGGATTTGAAACAGGTTACAAAATCCCGGTAATCTTTTATAATCCTGTAATCCCTGTCAGAAATCACATTCACTGATTATATTGTTTTATCCTGCTATATATGATAATATCAAATTATGAACATAGATAAAGGAGTTGATAAAGTTGAAAACAATAGAAACCAGTGCTTTAGTATCAGATAATGGAAAACTGGAATTATATCTTCCCGATATATCACCGGGCAGGTATAACATAGTTATGGTTATAGATAAAACTCCTCTAATGGAATCTGTACATAAACCCGGGTTAAAATATAAAGATTTAAACTGGGATAACTGGCCATTAAATTCTACATTCAGACGTGAGGATTTATATAATGATGAAGGACGTTAAGGAGCTATTTATAGATACAAATATTTTAGTATATGCAACCAGTCAGAAATCACCTTTATATGATCAGGCAAACAAAAAACTGGCACTGGCATCAGACACAGGAATTGCTTTAATAATAAGTCCACAGATTATTAGAGAATATTTATCGGCTACTACAAGAAATCTCCATAACAGTCAGGCATACGATGATATTATATATAATATCCAGATGTTTCAGAATGATTTTTATATAGTAGACGATAATAAAATAGTAGTTTCTGCCCTGGAAAAATTAGTACAGGCCTATTCTGTTTCAGGTAAACAGGTTCATGATGCCAATATAGTAGCTACTATGCAGGTGTATGGGATAAAATATTTATTAACTCATAATATATGTGAT
>JBEHWO010000178.1:0-12898 GCA_040217695.1 Vulcanimicrobiota bacterium
ACTTCTACTCCGTCATATTTAAACCATATGGCATTTACTCCTCCGTATATGGCCGCATAGTAATCCTGTTTCCCCGTAGGTATTTTAATGGATTTTGCTTCTATATTTGCACCTATGTCTATAATCTGTGTTTTATTATAACATGTTTCTGAAATTTTGTTGAGTGCACCGCTCAGTGCCATGAGCAGGGAAGATGAAGCTCCCAGGCCGGAACCTTTCGGTATGGGATTTTGTGTAATAACTTCCATGGGACTTTCGGGACAGTAGAATTTTACTGCTCTTGCTATGAGGTCGAAATTTCCGTCAAAAAGGCTGTTCAGATTATCTGTTTCTGCTTTCAGATTCATGTCTTTTGAATGAAATCTGAAGGTTTTTCCTCCGGGGATAATCTGTACATGGCTCATAAGATTAATTGCTATGTTTACTGTTATGCCGGTATCTTCAAAGATATAGAGAGGATAAATATCGAGTGTGCCTCCTGCCAGATCGATCCTGACAGGAGCAAAGGATTCAATCATTAAAAATACTCCTTAATTTTTTTCACTAAGAGACTGTAGAAAAATAACCCTGGCAAATTCCTCGCGTAACGCGTTAGCGTTACGCGTCACGATACAATTGGTACAGTTATTTTCTGACAACTTCTTATTTAAAATTGCTTTGTTACCTGTGCTTTAATTCTTGCCGTAGAAGCTTCCGTTTTCTTCATGCCTCTTTCGAAGCGGTTAAAATTATCAACCTTTGCTTTTAATTGAGGTGTAAGATCCTGTTCTGCAAGAACATGGGTCTGACTTTTTGCAAGAGCTACAGTATTGAACTGCACTTTCTTTTTCTTTTCACTGTCTTTTATGGCTTTTACAAAGGTTTCCGCTGCAGACTGAATTTCTTTTTCAGTAAGTTTTTCGTCTTTCTTACCCATTTTAGCCGCCCACAGGTTCATAGCTTCTTTGCTCATTCTTCTCATTTGAGCCATAAAATCACTTCTTTCTTTTATCTAATTTAAACGTATATGAAATTTCATTTTTAATGGCGTAAAATAAAACTTTAGATAAAAATTATGTATAGGCAGTTTATCTAAATAATTTGTCTCATGTAATTATATCATTTAAGAGCCTTTATGGCAATAAGTGAAAAGTGAGTAGCAGTGGCGCC
The DNA here is from genome assembly GCA_040217695.1 of Vulcanimicrobiota bacterium. GTDB lineage: Bacteria > Vulcanimicrobiota > SpSt-956 > SpSt-956 > JAKJGF01 > CALARM01. The sequence continues at coordinate 1,150 of JBEHWO010000178.1, forward strand.
CCCCTGCGTTCGCCCGGTTCCGGTGAAAACACGCGTTACGCGTCACGCGTCACGCATTACATTTACCGCACCAACATATTGTTAAATACTTTTCAGTAAATGAATATTTCTTGTTTCTTTAAAGCCCATATGTTCATAATACTTCCTGGCTCTTACATTTCGCGGGGTTACTTCCAGTTTTAATGCCGTTGCTTTATCTCTGAAATTTTCCAGGAGATAATTAAAAAAGGACGTGCCTATTTTTTTACTCCTCCACTCCTCTTTTACAAACAGTTCATCGACATAAATAATATTTCCTCCGTATTCATTGCTCCAGAAGAAGATTATGATACCATAACCGGCTGTTTCATTATTTACTCTGAATAATATAATCTGACCTTTATCCTGATGATTGGTCAGTTCTTTTACGGTTCCAAGAATTTTTTCTTCTGCCATAGGTACACTGGGAGGATCTTCGCTGTAAAGACCGAGTATCATATTTTTAAGTTCAGAATAGTCTTCGCTCTTATAAAGTTCGAAATTTACTTTCATGTTCTCTTTTTTTCCTTACATCTACAGGGTATTGTTTTACATTTGGGACAGCCGCTGTGGTATATTGAAGAAGCTTCTTCCATATTTATTCCTGCCATACTTGCTATTGTGACAAGCCATGCCAGGCAGTCTCCGAATTCGAGTTTCTGCTGTTCCAGGTTTCCTTCCCTTATGGCTTCGGCAAGTTCTCCCACTTCTTCCACAAGCCATAGAAAACTCTTTTCTATGCCGCGGTTACTGTCTTTTTCAAGATAAATGTCTTCTATGAGTTTTTGAAATTCATGTATATGCATAGTTTTGTTCGTAACGCGTGACGCGTGACGCGTTACGCGTTACGCGTCACGATTTAAAATTACGGATAAATCCTTTCTAACATTCTCGGATAGGGGATAGTTTCTCTTATATGTTTCAGTCCACATATCCATGCAACAGTTCTTTCTATGCCCAGACCGAAGCCTGAATGAGGTACAGTTCCGTAGGTTCTCAGATCTATGTACCACTGATAATCTTCTTTAGGGAGATTATGTTCTTCTATGCGTTTCATGAGCAGTTCAGGATCGGAGATTCTCTCTCCTCCTCCTATTATTTCACCGTATCCTTCCGGTGCAATAAGATCTGCTCCGAGACATACTTCCGGTCTGTCTTCTTTCGGTTTCATATAGAAAGCTTTACAGGCAGTGGGATAATGGCTTATAAATACGGGCCTGTCGAAATTCTCTGAAATAGCTGTTTCATCGGGTGCTCCCAGATCTCCGCCCCATTCGAAGGGAAGTCCTTTATCTTTCAGAATTTTTACTGCATCATCATAGGTTATCCTGGGGAACGGCGGTTTTATATTTTCCAGAGGGGCAATATTACGTTCCAGTGTTTTCAGTTCTTCCATCCTGTTTTCCAGGACTTTTTTCACTATATATGACACAAACTGTTCCTGTATGTCCATGTTTTCTTCCAGTTCCACATATGCCATTTCAGGTTCAACCATCCAGAATTCCATCAGATGACGTCTGGTTTTCGATTTTTCCGCCCTGAAGGTTGGACCGAAACAGTAAACTTTCCCGAGAGCCATACAATTTGCTTCATTATATAACTGTCCGCTCTGAGCAAGATAGGCTTTGGTGTCGAAATAGGGTGTTTCAAACAGTGTTGTTGTCCCTTCACAGGCAGATGGTGTGAGTATTGGTGTATCCATTAATATAAATCCGTTATCATCCAGGAAATTTCTTATGGATTTTATTATTTCATGTCTTATGAGCATAATGGCATGCTGTTTTTTTGACCTGAGCCATAAATGTCTGTGTGCCATAAGAAATTCCACGCCATGTTCCTTGGGGGATATGGGATAATCTTTTACTATCTGTATTGTTTTAAGGCCTGTAAGGGTAAGTTCATATCCTCCGGGCGCTCTTTTATCTTCCCTGACTTTTCCCGTTACTATTACGGACGATTCCTGTGTGAGAGGATTGAAGCTTTCGAATACTTCAGGAGAAACATCATTTTTACCTGCCACCCCCTGTATTATTCCCGTACCGTCTCTTATCATAAGGAAATGTATTTTCCCGCTGGAACGTTTATTATAAACCCATCCTCTTATTTCTACTTCCTGTCCGTCATATTTTGAAATATCTCTTATAGTTGCTCTCTCCAAAAGAGCTCACCTCTTTCCGTTGATTTGTGATCGTTAAAATTTCAACTATTTTTGTTATTTTCCTGCCTGAGATTATAGTCTATTTCATAAGTTATTGGAATTTAAATAATTCGTGATGCGTAATGCGTTATTACTCCTTCGCATCACGCTTTACGCATTACGAGGTTATTAATTATGGATTTTTATGAAATTAACTATAAAAATATGATAAAATAAAAGTATGATTAATAATAAGAATTATAAATTACCATTAATAATAATAGTCATTATGGCAGTGGTCTCTTTTACTCCCGTCATGGTAGCCGGGAAAAGTGCTAAAGAGTGGAATAAAGAAGGTTTACGCTGGCTTGAGAAGGGAAAATACGAAAAGGCTTTAAAATGTTTTGATAGGGCTCTGGAGTTAGACCCGGGAGTGCCGCAGTTGTTAAATAACAGGGGATATGCTTTATACAGTATAGGTAAAAGCGGGCATAACAGTTATTATGTGGAACGTTCAATAGAGGTGTATAACCAGGCGATAAGTGTGAAATCAGATTATGACAGAGCCTATTATAATAAAGGTTTATCTTTAATGTATCTGAAAAAATATGATGAGGCGAAGAAATGTTTTAAGAAGGTTCTGGACATAAATCCGTCTGACAGTGACGCACATGCCAGAATAAAGGAATGTGATAGTGCTATGACCGGTCATGGTAATTCTTCTTCTGCAATTTCGGAATTAATGAAGAAGGCCGGTGATTATTATAGCAGAGGAGAATATGAAAAAGCAGCAAGTCTCTATGAAGCTGTGCTTACAATAGATCCGAATAATAAGGAAGCAGCAGGAAAGAAGGCGTCATCGGAATTCCTGGCCAGATATAGTAATATATCGCCTCTAAAACTGTCAGAGGGAAAATCTTATATAGAAATAGTGAATGGAGTAACTTTTGAAATGGTCTATATAAAGGGCGAAACGTTTCAGATGGGACAGGCCGGTGTTGCAGAACCGGTTCACACTGTAACGGTAAGTGATTTTTATATGGGAAAATATGAAGTAAGTAACAGGGAATATATGATGTATGATCCGACCCATCATAGCAGCCGGTCAGACGGAAGTTATCCCGTAGAAAATGTAAGCTGGAATGATGCCGTATCTTATTGTCTGTGGTTGACCGGTAAAATAGGTAAGGTTTACCGCCTTCCCCGGGAGGCAGAGTGGGAATATGCATGCCGTGCTGGTTCTGCATCTTCTTATTACTGGGGTAACACTATGAACGACACTTATTGCTGGTACAGTGATAATTCAGGAGGAACTCTTCATTGTGTCGGAGAGAAGACCCCTAACGGCCTGGGGTTATTTGATATGAGCGGGAATGTATGGGAGTGGTGCAGTGACTGGAGCGGAGTATATCCTTCCTCCGGTGTAACAGACCCTTCCGGCCCCCTGTCTGGAACAAAGAGGATTAAGCGCGGAGGTGCCTGGGATAAGAACGAGAGTTACTGTCGCTCGTCTTTTCGATATAGCTCCGATCCATCTTTCAGAGATTATAATCTGGGGTTTCGTATTTGCTTTACGCCTTACCGTGGTGACCATAAATACTGAGGTGAGCATAAATAATACATAACTGCTCTCGTGACGCGTGACGGGAGGAAAACCTTTATTACATGCTTATGCTCAGGTCAACAATACATATGGAGGGAATACGTCATGGCCATATTCTGTGAAAAATGCGGTTATCAGAACAGCAACTCTGCAAAATTCTGTAAAGGCTGCGGGGGAGAAGTAATAGCCACAACAGCAAAAGGCACCCTTATGGAAGGCATCATGCTTGAAAACCGCTATGAAATAAAAAGACTCGTGAAATCCGGCGGTATGGGGGCAGTCTATGAGGCCATGGACCATAAATTCAAGAAAATCCCCTGTGCTGTAAAAGAAATGCTCGATCTTTCCACAGACACAGATAACAGACAGTATTTTATAGACAGATTTATGGAAGAAGCCCAGATGCTTCATACATTGAAACATCCCAATCTTCCCACTGTAAAAGATTATTTTGTATCAGGAGACCGTTATTACCTTGTAATGGAATATGTAGAAGGCAGTGATCTTGATACTGTCATGAGGCACTACGGTTCAGAAGGAGTTCCGGAGGAATCCGTCATAGAATGGGCCAAAGAAATACTCGATGTCCTTTCCTATCTTCACAATCAGGATCCTCCTATTGTATACAGAGACTTAAAACCGGGAAATGTGATGATCCGTTCCTCTGATAATAAGATAATGCTTGTAGATTTCGGTATAGCAAGACGGATAAACCCTGAAAGCGATACTACCAAAACCAGTATAGGCACTCCTGCTTTTGCTCCTAAAGAACTTCTTCTGGGGAAACCTGAAATCCGTTCCGACATATACTGTCTGGGTGCTACCATGCACTGTCTCCTTACAGGAGTAGTTCCCGTAATACCGGGAGATTTCAGCCCTGTAAGAAGGCATAAGCCTTATGTATCACAGGAACTTGATGATGTTGTAATGTGTGCTCTTTCTGTGGATGCTTCAGGGAGATATCAAAATGCCATGCATATGAAGAATGCCCTTGATAATACGGGTAAACATGTTTCAGAACCGCCAGTGCCATATAATGCACGTCAGTCAGATACCGTTCCTTATGAAGCACCTCCTGTGAAACCTGTTCCTTCATATGAGTCTGACCATTTGAAAACAATAAAAAAAGAAGAGATTTTTCATTATAATACAGTCCCTTCAGGCACCTGTAAAATTCCTGAGAAAAAGGAAGAGGGCAATAAATTCTTAATACCTGCAGTGGTTGCCCTTGTTCTTTTTCTGATGGTAGGAGGAGTTCTTGCAAACAATCATTTCAATAATCCTGTCCGTTACCTTGCCATTGCAGAGAAGGAACTGGAAGACAGGCAGTATAAAACAGCAAAAGAAGCCTTTGAGAAGGTATTAAGACTGGATAAAAAAAATATAAAAGCCTTTTTTGCCCTTGCAGATATTGCCATGGATAATATGAAAAACCCTGATTTTATTTCAGATCGTGACAGTGCCATAGACTATTGTAAGAAAGCAGTGGAATTTGCTGTCCTTCCGGAAGATAAGAAAAAAGCATTGGAGAAACTTTTAGAGATATATATGGATAGCAAAGATTATAACTCTTCAAAAGAAATACTTGATAAACTGGCAGAATATAAAGATATAAAAGTAGAAGAATATGCAGAAACGGGAAATTACTTTTTGAAATCTGAAAAATGGGAACTTGCTTCAGAGTGTTTTACTCAGGTTCTTAAGAACAAACCTGAAAATTCTGATGCTTTAAAATCTTCAAGCAGAGCTTTTATGAAAATGGGAGATTACAAAAAAGCACTGGAACAGAATAAAAAGATTCTTTCTCTGAATAAATCCGATAAGACTGCCACTGTAGACAGTGGTCTCTGCTATTATAATCTTGGTGATTATAAATCTGCTGTTGAGTATTTTAAAAAAGCGGAAAAATTAAATCCTTCAACAGAGGAGAAGAAATTAATTAAATATAAAAGTTTTGACTGTTATGTTAAAGCTGGTAAAGATTACATGGGTAAAAAAAATTATAAGGAAGCAAAGAATAATTTTGAGCTTGCCGCTTCTATAAATAAAAGCAATCAGGATTTAAAATCGTCTCTTGCTACATGCTATGTAAATCTTGGAAAAAGTCTTTACGAAGGGAAAAATTATACTGAATCTGAGAAGTATTTTCAGCAGGTTAAAGACCTGGGGGCAGGAGGGCAGGCAGAAAAAGATGCAGCTTATTATATAGGAGAGATAGAGAGAGCCAGAGGAGCGACTGTAACTACAGTGACTGATACAGGAAATTATTCCGATACTTACTACTATAATACAGGCAGAGGAAATACGGGAGGTAGCAGTAATAGTGCATCAAGTAATACATCATCCTCAAGTAGTACATCATCAGGAAGTTCAGGGGGCGGCGATTATAGTGATGTTAAAGGAGGCGGAGGGTATGATGATGTCAAGGGAGAAGGTAATTAGTATTTTAACTCCCCGAAGAGATCGTATTCCTTTGCCCCTGTAATCCTGGCTTTTACTATATCTCCGGGCTGTACATTCGAAGGAAGAAGATAAATAGCGCCGTCTATATCAGGAGTATCTCTTCTGGTTCTGCCCTGAATTTTATATTTGCCTTTATTGGAAATATTTTCTATTATTACTTCCTGTACTGAGCCAGTAAGTGCTTTATTTTTCTTCAGAGAAATCTTTTTCTGAAGTGTCATAATTCGGTGGAGTCTTTCTTTCTTTGTCTTTTTGCTCATGTGCCCCTTGAGTTTTTCTGCTCCTGTTCCTTCTTCTTTTGAATATTCAAAGGCACCGAGCCTGTCAAATTCTGCTTTCTCTGCAAAATCCAGAAGACTTTCGAAATGTTCGTCTGTTTCACCGGGAAATCCTACAATGAGGGCAGTTCTCAGTGTTACATCGGGAATTTTTTCTTTTATTTTTTTTATTAAATTCAGGTAATCTTCTTTATTTCCGCTTCTTCCCATGGCTTTAAGTATTTTATGTTCACAGTGCTGGAGCGGTAAATCAATATATTTGCATATTTTGTCAGATTCTTTTATCACATTGAGTAATTCGTCGGAAATGGAAGTGGGATAAAGATAAAGAATTCTTATCCATCTGATACCATCTATTTTTTCTATTTCTTTAAGAAGTGTCACCAGTTGAGGTTTCTCTGGCAGATCATAGCCGTACTGAGTGGGATCCTGTGCTATAATAATAATTTCTTTAACGCCCTGACCGGCAAGATTGCGGGCTTCTTCCACTATATCCCTGACAGGTCTGCTTCTGTAAGGGCCTCTTAACTGAGGTATAATACAGAAACTGCATTTATGGCTGCACCCTTCTCCTATTTTCAGATAGGCATAATAAAAAGGGGTGGAAACCAGTCTTGGCATATCAGAACGCCAGACATATTCAGGGTCTGACACAAGTTCTATCGTTTCATTTTTTTTCAGATCATGTAAAACCTCGGTAATGCGGTGGAATTCACCCGTGCCTATAAAGGCATCCACTTCCGGTATTTCTTTCTTCAGATCCTGTGAATATCTCTGTGCCATACAGCCTGTAACTATAAGAGCTTTACATGAACCTGTCTCTTTATTTAAAGCCATTTCCAGTATGGTTTCTATAGATTCTTCTTTTGCACTTTCAATAAAACCGCAGGTGTTTACTATAATTGCTTCTGCATCTTTCTCGGAACATGTAATCTCATGGCCTTCCTGTGCGAGCAAAGCCCGCATAATTTCAGAATCCACCAGATTTTTCGGACATCCGAGACTTACAAAAAAACATTTCATAAATACAGTACCTCAGGAATATAAAGGATTGTTTCAGTAGTGTGGTTGCGTCACGCGTCACGCGTCACGATTCCATTACTCATCTCTCAAAATACTCATCATAGTAAAAGCACCTGCATCATTTTTATCCAGTGTAAGTACCTTCTGAAAGTGTATGGAAGCTTCTTCAAACTGTCCCAGTTTATAATAAACTATACCTATATTATAATGAGCTTCTATATGGTTCGGATCAAACTGTATGGCTTTTTCAAACTCATTCGGTGCCTGTTCTATGAATTTTATATTATCACATAGTGATATGCCCAGAGCAAAATGCATATCTGCTTCTTTCGGATTGTAGTTAACAATTCTTTCCGGTTCCGGAGTTTTATAAAAGATAGATTTTATCCTGTCCAGAAGAGAACTGGATTCCTTGAATGTAGGTTTACCTTCCGGTAAGAGGTCTGTAGAGATTTTTTTTGTAGTTTTTCCATGGGTTTTCCTGATCCTTCTGAGATGAAAATGGGGAGACATATCATATTCTTTCCTTTTTGCAGGACCGTTCAATATGTTATATGCCTCGGTAACTTCTTTTAATTTTTTTTCAGCCCACTGCTTTGACGCAGGATTTACTTCCGGATTATACATCCTGTTTTTTTTACGATAGGCTTTCTCTATTTCATTTTCAGAAGATAAAGGCGGTATACCTAAAACTTTATAAGGATCTCTTTCCATATATATAAATCTCCGACAGAATTATGCTGATTTCTTTTTAATTTCTTTTTCCAGGTCTGTTAATTTTTTATTGCCAGGCGATCTTTTTACTGCTCTGGATATATATTCCATGGCTTCCTTAAAAGATTTTTTTCTGTAATGAATTTTTGCCATGTCAAAATTTGCTTCACTGTAATCAGGATTGATTTCAAGTGCTTTTTTATATTCTTCTATGGCCTGTTCCTCTTTACCTATTTTTTCCAGGGCGAATCCTTTATGTCTGTGTATATCGGCATAATCAAATTTAACTTTTGTATTCAATACGGCAGTGAATTGTTCAATAGCCTCATTATAAAATCCTTCATCACTGTAAAGCTCTCCGAGACATCTGCAGGCATCTATATAGTCAGGATTTATGGATATGGCTTTTTTATATTCAGAAATAGCTTTACCATGAGCACCTTTTGCTTCATATGCCCTGGCAAGTTTAAAATGTACATCTGCCCATTCGGGGTGGACCTCTGCAATTGCATTGCAGGCCTCTATAGCCTGATCTACAAGATTGTTTATTTCAAATACATAGGAAAATCTTAATAGATTATTTACTTCTTCATCTGTAAGAAGATTCTCTGAAGGTTCTTCATCGGTTTTAAGAAACATACCACATTGAAAACAATATCTGTAATTATTTTCATTTTCTGTTTTACATGTTGAACAGGTCAAATCTATACACCTCTTTGTCGGGTATCAGTTTTGCTATATCTCTTTCACCTGAAACCCATAAAATATATCATTTAAATAAAACTTCTATAAAGTCCTGTAAAATTCCTTTAATTTTTTGCACCACATTCGGGACAAAATTTTACGGAAGGAGATATCTCCGCTTTACATCCGGAACAGACTTTTTTTACACCTGTTTTTGCTCCGCAGTTGGGACAGAATTTTGCTTTTCCTGTGGGACTGTTACATTCGGGACATGTCACCTGCATATCAATATTTACATCTTCTTCTGTGACATAAGTTCTATTTCTTACTTTCTCATGAGCCTGCTCTATTGCAGCATGTCTTCTGGCAGATTCTATCTCCTGTTCCAAAAATGGGGCACAGTGTGTGCAGAGACCCTGATCCGGGTTCCAGCATCTGTTACAGAAGTAATTGGCACATCTGGAACATCGATGGAAATGCTTTTTTGCTTCTTCCACTGCTTCTAAAAAAGCACTGTCTTTGGCTCTTTCCCATGATGCAGAATGAACCCTCTGAGCCAGACTGCTTGCCTGATGAAAAAAACCTCCGAACAGACTTTCTCCCATATCCAGTAAAGTATTTAATGTTCCTATACCGAAGGTTTTAAATTCTGTCATAAAACCGTCATGACATTTTTCACAGAAAAATTCAAATCTGAACCCTTTATCTGTACAGTGATCTGTATGATTGCTCGTAAATGGAATATGTTGCATAAGTTAACTCCTTTATCAGTGACCGGTGACCAGTTATCAGTGAACAGTCACCAGTTATCAGTGAACAGTGATCCGTGACCGGTGACCGGTTACCGGTCATTATAATCAGTGAAAAGTATTATAATTGAAGTCATAAAAATTTGCAATATATTTTTAGGATACAAAAATTATGTACCTCACGCCTCACGCCTCACGCCTCACGCCTCACGCCTCACGCCTCACGCATTTACGGTGCAAATTCTATTAATACCGGCTCTTTTGATAAATGTATATCGAAGTTACCGCCCTGTGGCTCTAACCCACTTGTAAATATTTCCTCTCCCTGAAGAAGAACAAAACTTGTCAGTTTTGCTTTTTGCCATGGCAGATTAAGTGATATATTCTGTTTTTTATCAGTTTCATTCCAGAGCACATAAAGAGGTGTATCATCTGATGAGAGAAAATCTCTGTTTTTTACAAAGATAAAACATCTTACCCCTTCTGCCACTCCGAGTAATTCGTGACTTATTTTTCTATTTCTGAGCTTTTCTGCGAGAACCTTGTAACAGAACATAGCAGGTTTTGCATCGAAGTCAAAATAATATAGTCCATCATATGATAATATATCATGCTGGTAAATGTCTTCCGCTGTTTCATCTGATACGAATATTGTGTCGTTGGACAGAGAATCTTTCAACTGTTTTTTCTGATCGGAAATAGATAGATAAACAATTTTCTCTGCACCTCTGGCGAGGGCTGTTACAAACATTTTAACCATTTCTATTGCCTGATTTTCCAGAGAGGCATTTATTGTCTGTCCCTCTTCAAAACTGAATTTTATTCCTCCGGGACAGCCGATTTCTCCCATTATAAAAGGCTTTTTTACATTGTATTTTTTCATTATTTCCATCTGATTCTGTAAAAATTCATCCATACCTCTGGATGTTCCATGGTAATGAAAGTTCATATAATCCAGATAATTCTGAATTTTTTTACCATCAGGGAAGGTAAATTTAAAGAGGTTATCGAGGAATGTTGTATTTGCTTTTTCATCTATTATGATGTTTTTATTGGATATACCACCGAAAATTATTTTACCGTCAGGATTGGCTTTTCGGACATTTTCCGAAGACAATCTGATTAATTTGGCATAATTTGCCGGTGTATCTTCCCAGTATCTATTTAGATTCGGCTCATTTAATATTTTCCAGTAATTAATTTTCGGTAAAGCAGGCCCGTCTGATATACCGTCATTATTATAATCTCCGTCTCCGTCATATCTTGCTGCACAGCGAAACATAAATTTACTGTAATCTTCGGGAGATGAAGGAAATTCTGCTGCTCCACCCTGTTCTTTGGCCTCAATATTTATCTCTATTATTATAGAAAATCCGCTGTTATAAATGGAATTAATCTGTTCATCTATTTTACTCCACGTAGGAGGTTTTTTCTTTGCCCAGTACAGACCGTTAAGAATAATCCATTTACCGCCGGTTTTTTTATAGTAAGGTATTAATTCATTGAATATGGGCTGATGAACCGAATTTATACCGAACAGGGCTCCTTCATTCCTGTCAAAACTCGATGAAATATTCGTTTCTTCCGGCGTCGGTGTTACTGTGGCTGCAGATATCGGAGTTTCCGTCGGTTTCTGAGTAACTGTCGGAGTTTCCGTCGGTTTCTGTGTAACTGTCGGAGTTTCAACTGGTTTCTGATTGGCCGTCGGTTTCTGTACCGGTGTTACTGCCGTTAGCTCGGAGGGAGCAGAAGTAGGCATTACAAAATCAGGTTGTCCCTGTAATTTTTCTTCAAGTTTTTTATTTGCTTCTTCTATAAGCATGAAAGCTGCTCTGATAAAGCCTTCTTTTTTTGTTACTTCCGCCTGTTCTCTCAATCCTTCTGCCTCTGTTGTATCATAACCCGATGAACGGGCTGTGGCAAGTAATTCATAGTAATGATTGATAGCTTTTTCGTATTCTTCTTTATAATCGGTTTTACACAATGATATAGACGGATATATTATTGCTATTAATATTATTGCAATAACAGGTATTAAAATTTTTTTATTAAGCACTTTCAGATAACTCCTTTTTATAAC
>JBEHWO010000179.1:0-12872 GCA_040217695.1 Vulcanimicrobiota bacterium
AATAATTTAAAAATATAAAACAACAAAATTATAGTAACATGATATAACTAAAAATAACAGAAAAATAACAAGAATAATATTATAGAAAAAATATCTAAAGGATTTACAACAACAGGTATCTGGATTAATATAGTCTATAACATGAACAGAGAAAAATTCGAAACAACAAAAAACAAATATTTCTTTCAGGCTCTAATAAACTTCTGGAAACCTTCCATAGAGGACGGAAAGATACCTCTGTGGATGGAATATGCCCTGGCAACAAATGAAAGAGGCAGAGAAATAGCAGCTACAGTAGAAAAATATACGCAGATTAAAGATGCAACATATCTGGATGCAGGGTTTTCCTATGGAGGAGCTATTGTTGCTTTTGCAGAAAAAAAAGCCGCCTGCTACGGTTTTGAAATAGATAAAGACATATTCACCATAGCAAAAGAAAATTTTAAAGATAACCATATAAATCCCGACATATACATAAAGAATATAGAAGAAAATCCTGGTGAAAAATTTAAACATTTTTTCAATATTATTACCTGTAATAATGTTCTGGAACATGTCAATGATCCGGCACAGGTCATAAGAAATATTTCGTCTATGCTCTACTATAGAGGAACAGCCTATTTTGAAATTCCGAACAGATATTACCCCCCCTGTGTTTTAAGAGACGAACATACCTCTTTATTTGCCATTACTCTGCTGGAAAGAGACGAAGCTCTGTCTTATTACAAAACACTTCATCCAGAAAGTATCTACGGAGTCGGCCAATATCTGACACTTGACACATATATGGATTTATTTAAAGAAGCAGGACTTATGCCGGTCATTTTAGATGAAACATTCGATGATTACAGAAATGATAAAATCCTGGACACAGTAGAGGAAATAAAACATGCCAGAGATATGATACCGGAAGGTGTAGAAAAAATGCTGCAAAAAAAAATCAGAGCTTATTTAAAGGATTTTTATGATACGTTAAAACATGATGAAAAGACATTTATCCTTAATTATGGTGTTCCTTACTGGAAGATACTCTGCAGAAAAAGTCCGTTAGAGACTGTAAAAAAATAACCATTGCAAATTGTTAGAACGGTTATTATCCTCGCGTCACGCGTCACGATATAGATTATAAGCATGATGGAGTTATTTCTTGACAATCCCTTACTTTAATAATATTCCTTTATATATTCATAAGACTTATTAAAGAGCTCATCATCTTTATGTAACTGGTATTTTAAAAGAGTCTTCCTCAGAGACTTTTGAACTTCTCTTTCTCCGGGGATAGTGTTCTGCCAGCCATCGAATCTTACAAGGCGTACTATTTCATCAATAATGATTATTTTCCTGGTGTCTTTTTCCAGGAGATCGTGCAGTTCTTTAATATTGTCTGTTGTGACCATATTGGGAACTTCGGCAGTATTAAATGTGGCGGTAATCTGGCTGTCCAGATCCACTCTGTCCACTGCTATCATTACCGTAGGATTTCCCAGATCCTGCTGTTTACGCATTTTTTGAGCGGCAAAAAGCATAAGTAAAGATTTCCCGGAACCCTGAAAATGCCAGAGCAATCCTTTTTTTATCTTCCCTTCTTTAACCCTTTCAACGATAGCATTGGCCCCTTCGTATTGCTGATAACGGCACAGGATTTTAATTTTTTTCTTTTTGCTGTCTGTGGCATAAACAGTAAAATATTCTAAAATGTCAAGTAATGTTGATGGTTTCAACAAATGAGTTATCTGAACGGCAATATCCTGTAAGCCTAAAATCTGATGTAACTCGTCTTCTTTATCTTCAAGTCTCCAGGGAGACCAGTATTCCAGGGGAGTTCTTACACTTCCTGTAAAGAGTTCTTTACCTTCTGTGGCAAAGGAAAATACATTTGGAACAAATAGCTGCGGAACTGCATTTTCATAGACTATATAGCTGAATTATAGTCTCTTGGAATTACAAGATTACAAACAGGACAAATATGTGTCCTCATAGATAGACTTTTATTTACCATATTTCCACAGCCGGAACATATCTGACTTGTGTATTTTGGGTCTATTGCAATTACTATTTTACCCGATATTAGAGCTTTATATTTCAGTATCTCAAAGAATTTTCCCCAACTCACATCAGAAATTGATTTATTTAATCCAGCTTTTGCACCTGCATTATTAGGAAGGTATTTACCTCCTTCATCCTGTTTGAGTTTTGGTCTTCTTTTCATTCCCTGAATATTCAGATTTTCATGAATTATTACATCAAAATCATTGAGTAATCTATTTGCCTGTTTATGAAGAAAATCTTCTCGCTGACATTTTACCTTAAAGTGAGCTTTCTGGAGAGATTTCAGTATCTTATACCACTTCTTTGTTCTTTTCTGTGTAACCGAAAACCTTCTCTGAAGCTTTTTTAATCTCTTCTCACTTTTACGGAGATACTTCGGAACTTCTATGTGAGACCTGAAGGTAGGCGGTATTTTCCTTTAAATCTAAAAATTCAAGAATATATGGGTTTTTAAGTAAATCTGCAGGCTTAATAATTTGATTATTACTTTCAGCTTCGGTTTTTACTAATTCTTTATCCTGACTTGCCAGTAATCTCTGATAATAAAATGAGTTAATTTGTCTTTCAAGCTGACGGGAACTCCATGAAGATTCAGCGCATTCATTCAGGTAAAAATTTCGTGTTGTTTCATCTTCGACTCTTAATAAAAGTCGATAATGTGTCCAGGACAATTCGGGGCGCACTGAGTCCCGAATTGGAAATTGGTTATAGAATTGCCTCATCCGCCTTAATTCTCTTTCATTAAATCCTTTCCCAAATTCCTGAGTCAGTTTTTCAGATAAATCCTTTATTAAATATTTCCCATATTCAGCACGTTTTTCACCATGTTGCTCCTCTTCTACAATACGTCTGCCTATTTCCCAGTAAGTAATAACCATTACCCGGTTAACCGATTGAACCACTTTGCTTCTGGCTTGCTCAATAATAGTTCGGATATCGTCATACAAACTTTGATTAATTATCATATTTTACTATTTGCGATTCCGCAGACAATGTCTGCAAAATTCCTTTTTCTTAAATTTCCGAAACACTGTTTGATATATTACTCCCAAAATATTCTTACACATCAAACTCCTTATCAGCCAGCAGCTTTCTCAAATCTTCCTTATCAGGTAGAACTGTTTTATATCTACTGGCAAATATCTGATCATTGTCTTCAGGCAGAGTAATCTCCACCAGGGTATCACTCTTATCCCTGCAGAGCACAATTCCAACAGTTTTATTTTCCTCCGGAAGTTTCACGAAACGGTCATAATAATTTACATACATCTGCATCTGTCCGAGATCCTGATGTTTTAAATCTCCTATTTTGAGATCAATCAATACAAAGCACCGCAATAACCTGTTATAAAAGACAAGATCTATATAAAAATGTCTTTCATCAAAAGAAATACGTTCCTGCCTGTCCACAAACATAAAACCTTTACCGAGTTCTTTCAGAAAATGCTGAAGCTTATCAATAATAGCCTGTTCCAGTTCTGTTTCAGAATAGGAGCTATGAGGCTGTAGGTCTAAAAATTCAAGTATATAGGGATCTTTGATGGCATCTTCGGGTTTATTGATGAGTTGCCCATGCAAAGCAAGCTGTTTTACTTTTTCTTTATCAAGACTAATGGCCAATCGCTGATAAAGGGCACTGTCAAATTGACGTTGTAATTCTCTTATATTCCAGTTATTATTGATACACTCTATTTCATAAAATTGCCTTTCTCCGGGATCTTCAATTCGCATGAGTTTCAAGTAATGAGACCAGCTCAGCATAAATTTTCGTACCAATGTTTCGGATTTTACAATTTGAGATTCCGCAGACATTGTCTGCGCAATTGAATAAACCAGGTAAAACTGGCGCATTTGCTCCAGATTACGTAATGAAAAACCTTTACCAAAGTTCTTCCGCAATCTCTGTGATAATCCCTTTATTATCTGCTTACCATATTCTGCCCTTTCTTTACCCTGCTGTTCATCCTCCACGATCATTCTACCAATCTCAAAACAGGTATAAACCATTGTATGGTCAACAGTTCTGACAATAGATTGCCTTGCCGTCTGTATTAAACCGGCAATTTTATTATAAAGATTATCTATTTGAATTTCCTCTTTCATGCTTCTATCCCTATTTCATTTAATTTACTGAATAATTCTTCCAGAGATTCATTAACTTTCTTCTGTCCCTTTTTTACTTCACCAATCAATTCTTCCACATTATGTTCTATATCATTCTGTCCATGCTTAACATAGAGCTGTACACTCAGATTACCATTATTTTCCATTACTTCCTTACAGGTCATCACTCTGGCAAAAGCTTCCATATCTTTAAACTGCCAGTAAGCACCGGCAATTTTTTTAATATGCTCAGGTTCAAGCCATGCGTTGCTTCGTTCCAGATGAATTTCTTCTCTTCCATCGATAAAAATGATTTTCCCTTTTCTTCCTTCCGGTTTTTTCATTCTGCAGACCAGAAGGCAGCTTTCCATGCTGCTGTTATAAAAAAGATTTTTCCCCAGTCCTATTACTGCGTCAACAAAATCTTCTTCAATCATTTTCTTTCGAATATCACTTTCGGCATCTCTGAATAAAACTCCGTGGGGCCATAATACAACACATCTGCCTGTAACAGGGTTTAAACTCTTCATAATATGCTGCTAGAAAGCATAGTCTGCACATCCCTGCGGCGGTGTTCCCCAGATATTTCTTCCAAAAGGATCACTCATCCATTTTTTCTGATTCCATCTCTTGACG
Organism: Vulcanimicrobiota bacterium; assembly: GCA_040217695.1. Lineage (GTDB taxonomy): Bacteria > Vulcanimicrobiota > SpSt-956 > SpSt-956 > JAKJGF01 > CALARM01. The sequence goes on from JBEHWO010000179.1 coordinate 4,789, forward strand.
CTGTAAGGCGGATTTGCCATTATCACATCAAATTGTTTCAGTTCATCATTTTCCAGTATCTGCGGGCTTTCCAGTGTGTCACCCTGAACGATTAAAAATTCATCTACATTGTGCATAAACATATTGATACGGGCAATGGCAGAGGTAATAAGATTGAGTTCCTGTCCGTAGAGTTTCAGCGTCCTGTATTCTTTACCCTGTTCTTTTACATGGAGGATACTGGAAAGCAAAATGCCTCCGCTCCCGCAGGTGGGATCATAAATACTTTCTCCGCTCTGAGGATCGGTAATACCGGTCATGAGTTTTACTACTGTGCGGTTTGTGTAAAATTCTGCGGCAGTATGGCCGCTGTCATCGGCAAATTTTTTAATCAGATATTCATAGCCTTCTCCCATAATGTCATGAGGCACTTCGGCAACTGTGAGTTCCATTGTGCTGAAATGTTCAATAAGATCCAGCAGTTTTTCATCACTCATACGTCTTTTGTTTGTCCATTGAGCATCTCCGAACACATCATGGAGCATTTCAAAATTGGCTTTCTCTATGCCGTTAAGAGCCTGTTGAAGTGCTTCACCTACATTGACTGTTACTTTTCGGACATCTTCCCAGTGGCAACATGGCGGAATTTGGAATCGGTGGTTCTCACGGAAATTGGCATAGTCCAGATCATGACCGCTTTCTTCCAGAGCAATTCTGTATTCTTCATCCCACACATCACTGATACGTTTAAAGAAAAGTAAAGGAAAAATGTATTGTTTAAAGTCGGCTGCATCAATTATTCCCCGGAGAATATTGGCAGCTCCCCATAGATAATCTTCAAGTTGTTTTTGATTCATGTAAGATTCCTTTTTTTAAGTGTTTTATATTTATAAATTGTTGTTTTTTACAAATTCTCTGATTAATGTTAAATTTCCTTTTTCTTTGAAGTTTTTACGAGGAAATAATTTACACCAAAAGTAGAAGGCAGGCTGTCATTGCGAGCGAAGGGAAGCAATCCCGTCATAACAACATTGCTTTGTCGCTTCGCTCCTCGCAATAACAAAATGCGTAACTCCTGATAAAAGAATATCAAAAAAATCACGTATCATGTGCCGATATAAAGCTTTTGAACCCGTCACGCGTTACGCGTTATGCGTCACGTTATAAACGATATAGTTATTTTCTTACGACCCATTCAAGTACCAGCGGATTTTCATAGGAACCATAGAAAGAAGCCTCTTTAGAAAATCTCTCCACTTCAGCAGAGACTTTCTTTATTGGCGCCAGAATTCCAGGCCCTCCAACACATCCCCGGGGGCATGCCATGCCTTCCAGAAGATTGGCATCCAGTTTTTTCGCCTTTGCAAGAAGTAACATCTTTTTACATCCTTCAAGAGAATCGGCTTTTTCTATTTTAACATTACATTCGGGATGAAATTTCATAATATTTATCTTCACAGCTTCTGCCACTCCGCCGCTTGTGGCATAATGTCTCCCTGAGCCGCTGCCGTCAGACAGAGGAACCGGTTCAGATATATCAGAAAGATCTATATCCATAGAAACAAATATGGCGGCAAGTTCTTCAAAGGTTATGACAAAATCCACATATGGAGCCATTTCAGGCCTCAAACTTTCAGCTTTTTTTGCAATACATGGCCCTATAAAGGTTACGATTGCATCGGGATATTTTTCTTTAATAAACTTTCCCGTTGCCACCATAGGGGTATAGGAATCGGAAATATTTCCTGCCATGTCAGGGAAAAGCCTTTTTGCCATATCGACCCATGCAGGACAGCAGGACGTACCCAGGAAAGGCTGATTTTCTTTGTAAATCTTTCTGTACCACTCTTCACTTTCACGGACAGTTGCCACATCGGCTCCGTATGAAACTTCCATAACTCCCTTGAAACCTATCTTTTTTATACCTGCAATGATAAGGCCTGGAGAAACCAGGGGGCCTGCCTGCCCCACAAAAGACGGAGCCACAATGGCATACATGTTCTTTCCTTCCTTTATGGCGATAAGCATCTGAACAAATTCCGATTTATCAGCAATTGCGCCGAAAGGACAGGCAGTAATACACATTCCGCATCTGACACATTTTTCATAATTAATTACAGCCCTTCCCGTATCATCTGTTTCAATGGCGTTAACACCGCATGCAACGGCACATGGTCTATCATAGTTAACAATAGCCTCATAAGGACAGGCTTCTTTACATTTTCCGCATTTAACACATAGCTCATTGTTTATAATTGCCGAAGTATCGGTAAAATCAACTGCTTTCACAGGGCATACGAGAGAACAGGGATGGGCAAGACACATGCGGCAATTATCAGTTACTTTATAGGTTTTTGTCGGGCATTTCTCACATGCTTCGGAAATTACATTTACCATATAAAGGTCAGATACTTTTTCAGGTTTTAATATCTCTTCAATTCCAGTATAGGCAGGGCCGTAAAGACCGCCTTCCCACAACGGCAATCCCAGGGCAAGTCTTACCCTTTCCGTGACAATTGCTCTTTCTTTATAGGAACAGCAGCGATAGGTAGGATCCTCTTTAGTGATTATTTTATAGGGAATCTTTGCCACTCCTTCTCTCATTTTCAGAAGATTCGTATAATCATTTTCCAAAATCACCGTTGCCACTTCTGCAAAGACCTTACGCCTTATATCTACAGGGTCTGTATATAAACCTCTTGTCATGAAAGGATTCATTGTAATTTTCTCCTGTTCGTGACGCGTAACGCGTGACGCGTGACGCGAAGATTGCCAGTTATGAGAGGCTAATTCTCATCATGTATATAATTCTTCCCTTATTTTTACAAGCACTTTATTAAGGGTTGCCTTTTTTATCATTTCATTACCTACTACTACTACGGGGGAAAAATCGGGTTTACATTCCTTATTGATACAATTACATGTAATCAATGTTATTTTTTTCTGTAAATCTTCCTCTTCTTCCAGATATTCCAGTATATGCAACCCGCCTTTATAGGCACAATTCGTGCCGACACATACTCTGACTTCCAGCATAAATTACCCTCACTTGCAGAGAAATAAAATCTTTAATATATAAATTTATTCTATCATATTTCAGAAATTACCTTTTATTTTAAAGATAATTTGTACGTTTTATAGTTATTTTCATAATATAGTGTATTAGAATTCAAGTTATCGTGACGCGTAACGCGTAACGCGTGACGGGGTGTAATGCCTGCATATCACGCATTACACATGACGGATTACGAAGTCATTACAAATAATAAACTCTAAAAGGGTTTTGGAAATATATGGTAGAATGTATCTATAGTTATTATGTAAAAGAAAGGATCTCATAATGCCGGAACATGACGAAATCTACGGGAAATATGTAGAAAATTATGAAGAACTAGTGTCAAAAGAAGATTATCAAAACAACCTTTTGCCTGCTCTTCTGAACATAGCGGATTTTAAAGGAAAAGATATAATAGAACTGGGAGGTGGTACAGGAAGAATATCATTACAGATTGCTCCTCTGGCTCATTTTGTAAACATATTTGATCTTTCGCCATATATGCTGTCTCTGGCGGAAGAAAAACTGAAAAAAAAATCTCTAAAAAACTGGACTGTTGCTGCATCTGACAGCAGATTTATACCGGTAAAAAACAACATGGCCCATACGGTCATATCAGGGTGGAGTATTTCATATATTGTTCAGTGGAACTTTGATATGTGGGAAAAAGAACTGAACAGGGTCTTTGATGAAATAAACAGAATTTTAAAGCCAGGGGGAACAATACTCATTATAGAAACACTCGGCACAGGATACAAAACTCCTTTTTTAAGAGATGAAAAACTGAAACTATATTATTCTTATCTTGAAAAAGAACTTTTGTTTGACAGAACATCTATAAGGACAGATTATGAGTTTGAAGATATAGATGAAGCAGACAGAATATTGAGGTTTTTCTTCGGAGATAATTTAACCGATTATATAATAAAAGAAAAAAATTATATGGAAGAAAACAATCACATTATTATTCCCGAATGCACCGGCATATGGTGGAAAATTTCAGAAAAGGCAGCATAAGAGATCTGTGTTCTATTCGAAAAGACCGGATGGCCAAACCTCGCGTCACGCGTCACGCGTCACGCGTCACGATTTTAAAGGAGGAAATATTTATGAAAAATATTTATATGTGTACAATTATTATGTTAATTCTCTTAACCTGTACAATTCAGGCAAAAGACGAAGAATTTCAACCTGTTTACGAAAGTTCACCGAAAGAAGCCGTCATATATAACGGCAACACGGCTCTCATAAAAGATATGCTCACTGTATATGCGGAAAAACATGTTTCTGTTTTGCTGCCTGCATCTATAGTTCTTGAAAGTCTTACAGTTAATGACAATAGTTCTCCCGTAAAATCATTTTTCTTTGACACAAAAAATCAGGGAGGGCTATATAAACTGAACTGGCAGAGTAATTCTCCCGGCAAAAGAAACGTGGAACTGAATTATCTTATTAACGGCATAAACTGGAAACCTGTCTATAAGATGAATATCCTAGATGATACGAAGGTGGATTTTTCATATAATGTTATAGTAACCAATAACGGGACAGACTTAAAGGATATAACAGTAAAACTTGTTTCCGGTCTTATTGGCAGTGAAAATAATAACAATCAGAGATATAACTATAATATGACTATGACCCAGTCAGCTCTGCCTGATACGGGAGAGTATTCTTCTGCGACAGGTTCGGAAAGAGTAAATGCTTATTACACATACGATCTGGGCAGACAGACAATAAATAAAGGCGGCATAACAAATATTAACCTTATTACGAAAAATCTGTCATGCACAAAAAATATTGTATGGGATACAAGGAAAGGACAGAGAGTGGATGTTATATATAAAGTCCTGAATGACTCTGACAAACCCTTCGCAGAAGGTCTTGTAAGAATATATCAGCAGGGCCTTTATATGGGTTCCGATTATGTGGAGTGGACTCCTCCGGGAAGTAAAGGGAGTATAACTATGGGCGGTTTGAGTGATATAAGAGTAAAGAAAACAGTTTCCGTAGAAGAAGATGTTGAAAAAAGGGGAACCAAGGAATATCACCACAAAATCACTCTTGAGATAAATAATTTTGACAGTAAAGATCTTAAATTAAAAGTCATGGATACGAAATATCCTGACAGAACGGAAGTAAAATATGACACATCCCCTTCGGAAGAAGTAGGGAAAACTGTAATATGGGAAATAACAGTACCTGCAAAAGGCAATAAGAAGATAAACTATGAATTTTATTCCGATTCATGTTATTCTGAACCATATACCAGTTATTAGATTACTACTGATACCGAATTTATCACTGTCAGCATTACATTTATACAGGACTTACGCAAAAAATACAGAAAAATCAGTCATTGCGAGCGAAGCGAAGCAATCCCATTATTACAACAGAAACGGTTGGGTTTGCTTCGTCGCTCCGCTCCTCGCAATGACAAAATGCGTAACTCCTGATTTATACTCGTGAAGTGTAATGCGTAATGCGTAATCCGTTGAAGAAGCTTACACATTACGCATCACGCTTCACACATCACGAGATACACCTGTTCATTTTCATGATAAAATTTTCAAAATGTTATAAATCCCCTTGACATATTATGGAAAATATATTATTCTGCCTATCTTACGATAGATATTTTTATAAAGGGATTGATAATTATGGATAAATCATTAAACATACGTAATGTTGCTATTATTGCTCATGTAGATCATGGTAAAACCACACTTGTAGATGCTCTTCTCAGACAGAGCGGCACTTTCAGGGCAAATGAACTGGTACCGGATAGGGTTATGGATTCTATGGATCTCGAAAGAGAAAGAGGTATTACAATTGCATCAAAAAACTGTTCTCTCGAATGGGAAGGACTTACCATAAATATAGTTGATACGCCGGGCCATGCAGATTTCGGCGGTGAAGTGGAACGTATCATATCTATGGTTGACGGTGCACTGCTCATTGTAGATGCTGCAGAAGGCCCTCTTCCTCAGACCAGATTTGTTGTAAAAAAAGCTCTGGAAGCAAATCTTCCTCTCGTAGTGGTTATAAATAAAATAGACAGAAAAGATGCAAGAACAAGAGAAACAGAAGAAGAAGTGTTCAATCTTTTCCTCGAATGCGGAGCAGAATTAGATTATATAGACAGTCCCGTCATCTATGCTGTTGCAAGAGATGGTGTGGCAACATTAAATCTTGATGAAAATCCCCTTGATATGATCCCTGTTTTTGAAGCTATCCGTGATTATATACCTGCCCCGGAGGTAGAAATAGAACAACCTCTGAGCATGATTGTGGCAAACCTGGGTTACTCAGATTATATGGGCCGCCTGGCCATAGGGAGGATGAAATCAGGCAGTGTAAAAGTAAATGACAGCGTATTTATTGCAGGTGAGAATGAGCATTACAGAGCAAAAATAACAAGAATTTATGGTTACCACGGCCTTAAAATGATAGAACTCCCTGAAGCGACAGCAGGTCATATTGTTGCACTATCCGGCATATCGGAAATCAAAATCGGTGATACCATTACATCTATTGAAACACCTGTAATACAACCCCGTATTTACGTGGAAGAACCTACGGTAAATATGGTCTTTTCTGCCAATACATCCCCTTTTGCCGGAAAAGAAGGGAAATATGTTACAGGAAGTAAATTGAGAGAAAGACTCATAAAAGAAGGCAGGCAAAATGTATCTTTACATATTGAAGAAGGCTCTACTCCAGACGAGTTTATCGTCTCGGGAAGAGGAGAATTACAGCTTGCCATTCTCATTGAAACAATGCGCAGGGAAGGTTATGAAATGCAGGTAGGCCGTCCGAAAGTCATAGAAAGAACCCTTAACGGAGTGGCATGTGAACCTTATGAACATCTTGTCATTGATATTCCTCAGGATTATGTCGGTGCCGTAACAAAACTTCTGGGACAGAGAAAAGGGATATTTGCCAATATGGCAGGATACGGTACGGACAGAATAAGGCTTGAATTCCGTATTCCTTCAAGAGGGCTTATAGGTATACGCTCTACATTCCTTACCATTACAAGAGGAACAGGAATTATGCATTCTGTATTTGACGGATATGAGCCAATGGCAGGGACGATTTCAGCCAGAACAAACGGGGCACTGGTAGCAGACAGAAATGGCTTTGCCACAGCCTATTCCATAGAAAATCTCGAACCGAGAGGACATCTTTTTGTAATGCCGGGAACAGAGGTTTATTGCGGAATGATTGTAGGAGAACATGCAAAGGAAAATGATCTGAATGTAAATATTGTAAAACCCAAAAAACTTACAAATATGCGTTCTTCTACCTGTGATGATACGGTTGTACTTGCCACCCCCGTAATACATACACTGGAAAGTGCCATGGAATGGGTAAAAGATAATGAAGCTATTGAAGTAACGCCGAAATCCATAAGGCTTCGAAGGCTTTATTCGGGAATTGTGAAAACAAAAAAAATAGCGTAGAACGGTGAGCAGTTATCAGTTACCAGTAACCAGTAACCGGTGAACAGTTACCGGTGAAAACTTCACTGAAATTTCATGCCAAATACTTTAAACAAAAAAGTATAAATATCACTGTATTCATCAATTATTTTTGATGTAGGTTTTCCTGCTCCATGACCTGCTTTTGTTTCAATACGAAGAAGGATCGGATTATCTCCTCCGTTTTTTTCCTGAAGTGTGGCGGCGAATTTTTTTGCATGAGCTGCAACAACTCTGTCATCATGGTCTGCACTCATAATAAGTGCGGCAGGATATATAACACCGTCTTTTACATTATGTAATGGTGAATAACGGTAGAGAACATGGAAATCTTCCTTTTTATCGGAACTCCCGTATTCAGGTATCCAGTAATGACCTACTGTGAATTTATGATACCGTAACATATCCGTAAGAGGCACCTCACAGATTACTGCTCCGAACAATTCGGGACGCTGAACCATACATGAAGCTACAAGAAGACCTCCGTTACTTCCTCCCTGAATGGCAAGTTTTGTCGGAGATGTATATTTATGTTCAATAAGATACTCCCCTGCTGCTATAAAATC
>JBEHWO010000180.1:0-12865 GCA_040217695.1 Vulcanimicrobiota bacterium
GTTCAATCATAGATGTTTACACTTTTTTAAAAATTTTCAGGTGTTAGGTTCCGGGTGTTGGGTTAGGAAGATTAAAACCCGGAACCCAGAACCTATTCAACTACTGCAGAAAAATTTTAAAGTAACGGAAGCTCCGTTACTTTATTATATTGGCCTGTATTTTATAATTTATTATAATTTACTATTTTTCCGGCTCAGGATTTTCTTTTATAGTTTCCTCTTTACCTGTATTTTCGTCAGTTTTCTCCTTGATAACTTCTTTATCGGTATTCTCTCCGGTTTTCTCCTTGATAACTTCTTTACCGGTATTTTCCAGAGGTTTTTCTTTGATAACTTCCTCTTTGCAGGTTTTATCTTCAATAAATTTTATCAATTCCTCTATATTAGCCAGGAGTACATGTTCTCTTTTTACCGGATCATCTTTAAGGGCTGCCTCTCTATATTCAACAAGCTTATCATATAAAAGGGACACATCCTTTTCAACATGTTCATCTTTGCTATCAATAAGTTTTTTCAGTTCCTTTGTTTCTTCTTCCATAAAGAGGCTTAATTCAGTTGCCTTTTCAGGACATGGAATCTCACCTAGTTCATCGTTTAACTCCTTTATTCTATCCATAAGGCGATCATAGAGTTCCTGCATACAGGAATCTCCTGTATGATTTGGCATTATATATGTAGGATCTCCGGGACGGGCAAATGATGCAGACAGATTCAATAAACAAAATAACAACGTTAAAATTAAAAATTTCTTCACCTTTCTTCTCCTTTCGTGATAACTATAAAATACAGGTTTTATTTAATTTCTCTATATTAAAATATTTTCCTTCTGCTGAATAATCAGTGGCATTTCATGTTTTCTTATTGACCTGAACATAAGCATATAATAGAGGATTATAGATTTTTCAGAAGAGTCTCACCCACCGGAAGGTATTTGATCAAGAGTTACGCATTTTGTCATTGCGAGGAGCAAAGCGACGAAGCAATCCCAATGGTTTTCTGTTGCCATGACGGGTTTGCTTCGCTTCGCTCGCAATGACTGGTTTTCCCCTGTTTTTTGCGTAAGTCCTGTTTGATGACTTTTAGGATAGGCTCTTAATCTTTTTCGGACATTACTTTTTGCACTTAGGGGTTGTCAAGAAATAACCCAATCATATTTACGTCTATATCGTGACGCGTAACGCGTAACGCGTGACGCGAGGATGATAACCGTTCTAACAATTTGCCAGGGTTATTTTCTTACAGTCACTTACTCTAAAATCATTGTGGGAAAAATAAAGATATGATAAAATAATTTTTACAGTCATTTTTTTCAGAACAATTGAGAAAGGAATATGACGTTATGATAAAAAAATTTCTCTTAATTTATGTATTAATATATGGGATGACATCATTCTGCTACGGGAATCCCGAAGAATTAAAGGCGAAACTTACAGGCATATGGCATATTCTTCCCTGCCTTCCTTCCGGATGGTCAGATAATTATCATTTTTATAAGAACGGAACGTTCAGATATGATTACAATCAAATGGACGGAGAAAAAAGAATTATAAACATATCAGGTACATGGAAGATTATAAATGAGAACATGCTCTATCTCATAATAAAAGAGAAAACAATAATAAAGGGAGGAACATTTGTAAAGTCAGAAGGCTCTACAGGGACTGATTACGAAATTATTAAGGGCAAAATAGAAAAAGTAAAGATAGATCCTCCTGAAGAAATCATTTATCCTCTCGGTAATATAGAAAAAGACAGAGAATATAACAGATTAGCATTGAAAATAGGAGGGAGAAGATTCTGGAAATTCAGCAATAATCCAGACGAATTTTAAAGTTTATGAAAGAATATAAAATAAAACTCGGTGAAGCACCTGCTATCATAGTGCACAGAAATAGCATTGAGAAAGCGGCGGAAAAAGGTACAATTCTTTTCTATCATGGTCTTAAAGCATGTAAAGAGACTAACATGAAAGAGCTTGCAGGTCTTGCAGAGAGAGGATTTCTCGCTGCAGGCATAGATAATGTGGGACATGGAGAAAGAGCATACAGTGATTTTGAAGAAAGAATGAAAAAGAACAATTCTTTTGAAGAAACTTTCCTCACTATGGTTCGACAGACTTCGGAAGAAATTCCTCTTGTAATTGACGAACTTGTGAAAAAGGGTATTACAGATCCTGCAAAAATAGGAATCTGCGGTATTTCTATGGGAGGCTACATAACCTACGGTTCGGTTCTCTATGAAAAAAGAATAAAAGCAATAGCACCTGTTCTCGGTTCTCCTAAATGGAAATCTTGCATCAATTCAAGTCCCCAGAATCATCCGGAAAAATTCTATCCCGTTGCACTGCTTGCCCAGAATGCCGGACAGGACAGCTGTGTCCCGCCGCAGTTTGCAAGAGATTTTCACGAAGTGCTTATTCCCTACTATAAAGAAAGTCCGGAAAAAATTGCCTATATTGAATATCCACAGTCAAATCATTTTATGATCGAAGAAGAATGGAACGAACTCTGGGAAAATGTTCTTCTGTGGTTTGAAAAATTTATCAATTAAGGAATAGAATTTTATTAATTGTCTCTTTCCTCGCGTTACGCATCACGATTTAATATAGCTATAACGTTTTACAGGTTACTTCAGTGACAGGTCACTGGTTACCGGTCACTGCTTAACTGCTCACTGTTTTGACTCTTCCGGGCCGAGCATTTTCTCTGGCCTTACGACAGAGAAAAATTCTTCTTCCGAAAGAAAACCCAGTTCAAGACAGGCTTCTTTTAAAGTTTTTCCTTCATCATGGGCTTTAAGAGCAATTTTTGCTGCCCTGTCATAACCTATAACAGGCGAAAGGGCTGTTACAAGCATAAGAGAATTATGTAAATAAGTATCAATTTTCTCTTTATTTGCCAGAATACCTTTTACACAGTAATCTGTAAATTTTTTACAGCAGTCAGTAAGTAGTCTTATAGAATGTAATAAATTATAGATAATTACAGGTTTAAAAACATTCAGTTCAAAATTACCCTGGCTTCCTGCCACAGTTATGGCAGTATCATTTCCTATTACCTGGGCACATACCATGGTCAGAGCTTCACACTGTGTGGGATTTACCTTACCAGGCATTATGGAAGAACCTGGCTCATTCGGAGGAAGTATGAGTTCAGAAAGACCGCACCTGGGTCCTGAACCGAGCCATCTAACATCATTTGCTATTTTCATTAAAGAGCATGCCGTGGTTTTCAGAGCTCCGCCGGTCATAACAAGAGGATCATGACAGGAAAGAGCGGAAAATTTATTCTTTGCCGGAACAAATGGCAGATAAGTAAAATGTGAAATTTTCCTGGCCACTCTTACGGAAAATTCAGGATGGGTATTCAGCCCTGTTCCGACAGCAGTACCGCCTATGGAAAGTTCATATATATCAGGAAGTGTTTCCTTTATTCTTTCTATATCCTGTTCTAGCTGTGACACATAGGAGAAAAATTCCTGTCCCAAAGTCACAGGAACTGCATCCATAAGATGGGTTCTTCCGATTTTTATAATATGTTCAAATTCTTTTGACTTTTCAGAAAGACCCTCTACAAGATACATTAAAGAAGGTATAAGTCTGTTAAATATCTCTTCTCCTGCGGCAATATGCATGGCAGAAGGGAAGGTGTCATTTGAAGACTGCCCCATATTCACATCATCATTGGGGTGGACAGGTTTTTTACTTCCCATTACCCCTCCTGCTATTTCTATAGCTCTGTTTGCAATTACTTCATTTACATTCATATTTGTCTGAGTTCCGCTCCCTGTTTGCCATACACTGAGAGGGAAATGGTCGTTAAGTTTTCCTTCAATTACTTCCTGTGATGCCCTGATAATAAGTTCTGCTTTTTCCTCCGACAGTTTACCGAGTTCAGAATTAACCTGTGCACAGGCAAGTTTTAAAATACCGAAGGCTCTTATTAATTCCACCGGCATAAGATCATAACCTGCAGGGAAATGCATGATTGCCCTCTGAGTCTGGGCTCCCCAGTATTTATCTGAAGGAACATCTATTGTTCCCATAGTGTCATATTCCGTACGGGTAGATTTTTCATCTGGTGACATGTTTATTACCTCCTCATGGTATGTCAGGAATCAATCCCATCATACTTAAAAATATTTTTACTCTCTTTTATCAATAATTTTAAATATAATAATACCGGTAAAAGTCATATGAACATATATCAACAGATTTATCAAAATAAGACACAGCTTGGCTGATGCAGTCATGGGTATGATATCATTGTTGTTACCTGTAATACATGATGTAATAAAATAGAGAATATCTATAAATATATACGATCTATGTTCAAATTTTATAAAATTATTATATACTCCCGATAAAGAAAATATGATGAGTGTAAAAGATAATACACATGATAGAAAATAAATCACTGCCATTACCATATCACTCTTTGCAGGCCTGTAATCTCTGCTGAAGATCTTCTTTGCCAGGAATAAAAAATTCGGAGTAATGAGCATAAGATAAAACAATAAAGCTATTATGCCTGTAATAACATAATATCCCCTGCCATTCAGGTAAGGTAAGAGATATTTAAGATAATTAAAAAAGACTGTGCCATAATAAAGCCGGTCTTTTAAAGGAACAATAAAATAAAACAACACACCAAGAGCACATAAAAAGATTATAGACAGCAAAATTACAGTTTTATTAAAAGGATTCTGTTTCTGTTTTTTAGATTTTCTTGCCATATTTAATAAGAAATATTCAAGAAAAAACTTTATTAACCTCTTATGTATCGTAAAAAAATTACTATATCTCGCTCCAGGTAACACAGTGAATCCGGTTATCACATCTCATATTAAATAATTTCACATATTTTTCGGAAAAAATCAAATCTACTTTACCGGAACCTATGCTAATATTAATATTGCCGGCTGAATCATTGTCAGGTTTTGAGCTACCGGGCACAGGATTATCCGGATCTACTGCGACAAGTGCTCCTGTTATACGAAAACGGGGAGGTATTTTGTTGCCTGATTTAGAACCGAAAGGTACAGGGCCTGTAGACCATTCGGATTTATTCGGATTTATCATGGTATAATACTCATCAAGTATTCTGTATATATTCTGCCTCTCCGGGTTTTTAGTAAAAGTATCAGGATTAATAGGGTTCGCCGTATGCTCTCCCCATCTGGGCACTTCACTCTGTTCAATCTTCAGCTCTGTCCTCAAATAGAGAGTGTAATCATTAAGATTGTCAAGAGTAACATAATTCTCTTCAATCGCACCACCTGAATTAGGAGAAGGCTCCTGCTGGCGCCTGGGATTATAAATTACCTGGTACCAGTTTCTCTGATCATTGTCATAACCATCGCCATTGGAACATGCGAAAGAACCATCATCACAGAGTTTTATATAATTTTCATTTTTGGCACAATCGAATAAACCACTGTCGCCGAGAGGTTCAAACAGGAAACCTGTTCCGCCATAATTATACCACCTTACCTGATTTTTTCCCATAGTATGTATTCTTCCGTCTCCAAAATCAATAATCCTGCTTAAATCATTATCTTCCCAGTCAGAAGGCCATGGTGAAAGATTATTTACAGGATTGGCGGGATGAGATGCTGTAAGCAGAGAAAGATTTGCATTTCCATTTGTGTAAAGAAGCCCTTTTATATCTATCAACTGCTGTTTATCTGACACTGTCGGTAATCCCATGTTAAGATCTTTCTGACATAATACTGCTACCCCCGGATCATCAGGAGCTACTATATTTGTTTCTCCCAGATAACTGGCAGAACCGGAAACATAAAAAGAACCGTTTCCTTTGAGCCTTCCTGACACAGTCAGGTCTCCTTCCACAGTTATTGAAGGTATTTTGCCTGCGCCGGACGGTTCCAGATAAATTCCTGAAGCCACAAGAGCTGAAGGATCACCTGAAAAACTGTTATAATCAAATTCAAACTTTACATTTCCTTCAAAACAGACATCCTGTTTTATAATAAGTTTTGAACCGTTCAGGGTTATACCGGACGGCGATACTTTACTGACCCCGTTCAGATATAAACCGTCGGATTTTACAACATAGGTTCCTCCTGCGATTTTCTGAACCGAATTATCACCTTTTGCCTTGCTCACATAGGATGTGACATTTATCGGATTAATATATTTTGCCTGACTGAAAGGCTCTTTTGTAGACCCGGCATCCAGATTAAAGATATTAATATTTCCCTGGGAAGTCACAAGACCTCCATTCAGGTTAACCCTGGTGTTATTGCAATAAACAGCACAATCATCAGGGTTATTAATATCATCTCTGACACTGTTAGAATGTATTGTACCCGCCTGAGACGATGATGGATCTCCGTTTTTTACACATAAATCTGCGGCAGACGTTTTTATATAACCACTGGAAATCATAGGGTATTTAAAGGATTCTCCCTGAAGAATGGCTCTTATGCGCTTTGTGGCCACTCTGTCCCGTGAACCTGCTGTGCCGGTGACAATAAGATCCACAGAAAGTCCCGGAATTCCCTGGTTTTTATAACCTTTGTTCGGGACTGGTCCTCCAAGAAGATTATTTACCGAAGGGTATGCACCGGAGCTATTGAAATCAATCACAAATTTCCCTGATACTTCAGGTATGGATACTTCAACCTTCCCGGAAGGTCCTCCGGTCCAGGACGGATCTGCCCGTAATTCGTAAAGAGCATACTCGACACCGGCTTCCGCCACCTTTCTGGCCATGGCCTGTCTTTCCATAAGGCCTGTAAATCCAAGGTTATGCTGATTTATTATAACAACGGATGAAGTAAGAATTAAAAGCACTACTGTTAACATGATTATGGAAATAAGAAACATTCCTTTTATATCTTTTTTCATAAATCTGCCACCTCTCTATCTGGAATTTTTTAAAAATATTGTGTTTTTACTCACTATTTTTTCTACTCCCAGTCTGGAATCAAAACTCTTCTCGTAGGCAAGACGATCTTCCAGTATTGATTTTATCATTACCAGCTTTACATCTACTGCCTGCACACTGTTTATATTATTATTCGAAATAATCATTTCAGAAATATGGTCAGACATTAAACGCGGTTTGCCTATAAGAACTTCCCCTGCTACAGAATTGGCATCTATATCGTTAAAATAAAGCCAGCAGTCAGTAAGGTTTCTGGCAAATTCCCTTTTTGTATGTTTTATGACTTTTCTTATGAGCTTTTTCTTTGTACTTTGAGGTTCTGTAAGAGGTACAGACTTTTTACGATCTGCCGTATCTCTCGGATAGGTATAATAGAGTATATAAGACTGCCACTGAGGAGAACCGTTGGAATGATTGAAGGAAAACTCCCTGTCTTCTCCTATGGCACTTTCCATTATAATATACTCATATCCTTCTCCTCCAATCTGAAGGGTGCCTTTATCGGAAAACATGAGATCTTTTCTCAATAGATCTATACTTAAGAGCGATTTTTGCTGTACATCCGATTTCATTTCGATTGTATTCCAGGACTTCAGGCCTGTGTCAAAGACTGCCATAAGAAGCACCATCAATAAAGAAAATATTATTATTGCTATGAATAATTCCAATACAGAATGACCTTTATCTGGCTTTATATGTTGTAAGAGTAACAACGGTATCACCTTCTCCATGAATGCCTTTTGTCGTAACCGTTACTGTTATATGTTTTAAATTTCCGTCTGTCCCGGGTACATCCTTTACAATCACAGAATAAACATATTTTCCCTTTAAATCATTTGAAGGTTCCTCCGGATAAGGGAAAGGAGGAAACTTGCCTGCAGGATCTACGGACGGAGGATAGATTCCATTTGCTATTTCATTGTACGACATAAGCATAATCGTATCTATCATTGATTCTGCAAGAGTAATTGCTGTAATCTTTTTATCGGTTTTCCTGGCACCGCTTAAACCTCCTGTAAAGACACCTATTACTGTAAGTAAAACAAGTGCCAGCAAGCCCAGACCTATTATTAACTCTGAAAGTGTAAAAGCTTTTTTATGTATAAGAAATTTATTTCTATTCATATATAACAATTATAGGTTATATATATATAATAATCAAGTAGCTTTTTATTTTTTTATGATTAATATATAATATAATATTATCGTGACGCGTGACAGGTTTATATCGCGCATCACGCATTACGATTTACGCATTACGAGGTTGTTATTTATGGAGAGTTATGAAACTAACTATAATGTATGTTAACCATTTAAGATATTAATACGTCTAATAAAAAACACAAAGGAGGCTCAATGCTATGAAGAGAATGAAAAAAGTTCTTATTCTGTCATCGATTGCATTACTTACTCTGTTTATTTTATCTCAGGTAAGCATATCTTTCAGGGACAACTGCTTTATCTCAAAAGTTTTCTCTGCTGCCATGCAAACTTTAAAGGTCTATGTAGACGGGAAAGAAACGGATATTGTCTGTGAGGAACAGAAAGATCTTTATATGTTACCCATATCCCTTCCCTTTAAAGAAGGAGAAAACAAATGGGAAATTACTATAAACTATGATAAAGATGGTAAGAAAGTCGAGCTTATAAGACAGTATCATTCCCCTGAAGATCTCCTTAAAACAAGAGGAGAAGATGGTAAAGTTACCTGTGTATGGTGTAACGGAGACGGAGATTGCCATTACTGTAGCCCTGTAGGCTCAGGGAAATCTTCTTATACGGAAGGAGACAGATGCGGAGTATGTCTTGGCTGCGGTAAATGTTCTTCCTGCAGCGGTACAGGTAAAACTTATTAAGTTTATCATTACTGACCTGAGCATAATCATGTAATAAAAATCTTACTCCCGTAACGCGTAACGCGTTACGCGTTACGCGTCACGAGAGTAGATATGTATTATTTATGGACACTCCAGTAAATAGAACCGGGATTATTCAGTAATTCCGGTTCTATTTATTTTTCATAATTACAGGTATTTTCTTCGGCAGTGTATAACTATATACAAAGAAAAAGGAGTGGACTGTGTGAGCAAAAAAACCGAAGCAATCAGATTCGATATAGAAACAAAAAGAGAAAGCCTTTTATCAAATCTTATGTTCGGAGGCCTTGTATTTGGAGTTATTATAATGTTTATGGGCTTAGACGGAAAACATTATCGATCTTATCCCGGTATAATAATAGCGGGTTTTTTTATTGCAGCTGTATCTCTTGTTGTGTTCAGTTTGCTCAGATATTTTACAGATGATTATTTAATGGTAGATCCTGCCGGAGAATATATTATGGAATATAATAATTTCTTCTTATGGAAAAAGACATCTGTTTACTGCCCTTTCAAAGAAGTACTGCATGTAAAACTGGATAGTGAAACCAGAATAGAAAGTTCAAAGAAGTCCAGCAGAGCTTATACTGATTTTTTCCTTTATCTTGCTATAAAGAAGGGGGCAAAAACATATGTAAAAAAAGTTTCCATGCCTGATAGGCCAGGTTATCAATTCAATGAAGATGTGGCATGGTTAAGAGACAAAGCCTTTAATATTGCAGAAACAATAGGGTGTGACATAGTATATACCGCTAAAATTCCGCCTGAAGAAAGACTTAAACCGAAAAAAGAAATTCCATTAAAAACATATAATCCTGTGACAGCAGACCGGACATCTGCAAACAATATGGATAGTGACTTTACATATACGGAAGAAGAAAAAATCTGCCAGTCATGCGGAGAAAAAAATAACAGGCAAAATAAATACTGTTACCGATGCGGGAAAGATTTTATATAAAAAATATAAAGTCCGTGAGTAAAAGATATATTATGTTCAATTTATACAAATTACAGATACAGCTCGGGTAATGAAGCATTATATAATCTATAATCAGGAGGTCTAAAATTATGAAATTAAACAGAACAATCATAGGTATGATTCATGTTGACCCTTTACCGGGTACACCGAAATATGCCGGTAATTTTGCATCCATTATAAAAAAAGCAAAAGAAGAAGCGTCTATTTACAGGGATTCAGGCGTGGATATGATTGCCATTGAAAATATGCATGATGTGCCTTATTTAAAACAGCATGTCGGCCCGGAGATTGTATCGGCCATGTCTGTAACAGGTTATGAAATAAAAAACACATCACGCCTTCCCTGCGGTATACAGATACTGGCAGGAGCGAATAAAGAAGCCCTTTCGGCAGCCCTTGCAGGGGAGCTGGACTTTGTCAGAGCGGAAGGTTTTGTCTTTTCTCATATAGCAGATGAAGGTTTTATAGACGGATGTGCAGGAGAATTACTGCGCTACAGAAAAGCGATAGGAGCGGAACGGATAAAAATTTTCACGGATATAAAGAAAAAACACTCTTCTCATGCCATAACGTCCGATGTAAATATAGGAGAAACTGCCCATGCCGCAGAATTTTTCCTGAGTGACGGAGTTATAGTGACGGGAACTGCAACAGGTTCTCCTGCTGATCTGGAAGAACTCAGGCAGGTAAAAGAAAGTGTAAAAATTCCTGTTCTCGTAGGCTCAGGTGTAACTTCAGAGAATCTTCAATCCTATCTGAACATAGCAGACGGACTTATAGTAGGTTCCTATTTTAAATATGACGGACACTGGAGTAAAGGTGTGGATTTCAAAAAGGTTAAACGATTTATGGATAAGGTTAATAAGATGCGTAATACGTGATGCGTGATGCGTTATAATCGTGACGCGTAACGCGTGACGCGTGACGGGTGAAATTACCATGGTTACTACCATTCACTAATCACTTTTCACTTTTCACTTTTCACGACTCATTAGAATTTCCATAAATTCTTTAATTCCCCTGCATAAGGTATTCCTTTCTGCCCTCCATAGTTACGGCATTTAAGACCTGCTACAAGAGAGGCAAATTTTAAATTTACAGGAACATCATATCCCAGGGTAAGGCCAAAAGCAAAGGTTCCGTGAAATACATCTCCTGCACCTGTAGTGTCTGTTACGTCTACCCTGTAAGCATTCTGACAGATAAAATTTCTGCCGTCCCAGGCAATAGAACCTCTGTCGCCCATAGTAGCAACTATCAGTTCCGAATGATACATGTTCCACATAGCTTTCAGAGCAGTTTCCGGATCCTTCTCTCCTGTATATTCTAAGAGGTACTGTACCGGTACTATATGATGAGTACCTTTCTGAAAAAGTTCATCATTACAGAGTTTATTTCTCTCAATATCAGTAACTACAGGTATGCCTGATTTTTCCGCCAGAGAAGCGGCATACACAGAAGCCTTACCATGATAATTATCCATAAGAATAGCTTTTGAAGACATGATTAAATCGGAAGGTATATCTTCCGGCTCAAGAGACTTTTTACTTCCGCCTGTAAAAAAAATGGCCCTTTCACCTGTATCTTCAATACATGCACAGAAGGATAAAAGGGAGGTTTTACCGGGATCTTTAATAAGATAATTAATATCTATCCCTTCATGAGAAAGATTTTTTCTTATCATGTCTCCGTAATAATCGTCACCGCAGATTTCAATAATTGCAGCATGTCCTCCCATACGGCTTACTGCAGTAAGAGCAGTGGCTACCTGTCCTCCGGGATGTTCTTCAAAATTCTTCATCGGAGATTTGTCACCGGGCATGGGATAATTCTTAACAGTACCTATGAGATCCCAGGCAGCACAGCCTATTCCTGTAACATCAATTTTTTTATTCATTATTTTCATATATGAGCAATTACTCAGATTAACATAAATAATACATATCTACTCTCGTGACACGTAACGCGTGACGGGAGGAATGAGTGTATTGCATGCTTATGCTCGGGTCATTAAGATAAGAAAATTCTGCATAGTTTCCTCTACCCGCCGGGAAAATCTACACAACCATTGGATTGTTCTCTTCAAATGCACGAAGTTTGTTATTTGCTTTTAAACCTGTGAAAAGACAGTAAAGAACAAATACATGAAAACCTATGGCAAGCAGGTCAAAAACCAGGAAAAACAGTAATCCGTCAAAGGCATACAGTATCATACCTGTAATAAAAGCCCAGTTATATTTCTTCCTTGCAAGAATTCCAAAACCGGCAAAAGCACAGGCTACAAAAAGATCAAAACCGAGAGCAAGAAATTTTGCAACACCTCCGAAATGACCTGCAATACCATCTACCAGCTGTGTTACACCGAGACCTATAACAAAATTCAGATTACCTCCTGCCAGCATAATAACAGTGTTTACCAGAGAAAGAGCTGCAATCCAGAAAAACCAGTCGGCTCCGCCTTTAAACTGCCTTTCCAGATTCATCTTTTCTCCCACAAGTCTCTGTTTTGCAAGGAATTCTTCCTTATCAACAGAAGGTGTTTCTTCATTGTTAAATAATCTGTTCTCTTCCATATAATCCATCCTTTCTATAAAATTTTATTTCATCTCGCCGGGAACATGACGATCTGTTATATCCAGATGTGTTTCCACTTCCTGTTCAATGAAAAGAGCCTGTTCCGGCTTATTGAGCCCTGAAAGCAATGTAACGTTTATGTTACCCTTTAAAATAGCATTTACACTGTACGTTCTGGTAATACCATTTTTACCTCTGCTGATATGTTCCTGGCTGTAAAGCTGTTCTAATTGAGAAGAATTTATATTATGCACAGCCGGCCAGGGTACAGGTCTGTGAGAAATGGATAGCTCATAATCATTTACATCTATAAAGGTTTTATTTAAAAAACCTGCCAGTGTAGAATAAGTAAGACCTATTCCGACTGCAACATGAAGGAAAGGAAACAATAACATAACAGTATATGAAAATGGATCCTTTGAGTAAACAGTCAGGGCAAAGTAATACCAGGTTATAAGAGAAACATCCCAGAAAATACAAAAAAAAGCCATAAATATATAAGAAGCATTATACCACTTCCTGGT
>JBEHWO010000181.1:0-12820 GCA_040217695.1 Vulcanimicrobiota bacterium
CCAGAATTTCATTTTCCAGTTCCAATTTTTAAAAGGTTCTTTAGATATATCAAAAGCAAAAAAAGTAATTTTTCCGTTACCAAAATAAGAATTCGTTATAACAGGAATATTCTCTTCTTCAAGGATAACATCGGTGCTATATCCTGTTTTAACAGAAGATTTTATCACGGAAATACCGGGAGGTTCAATATTCAAAGCAGCCCCGGCATAACCGGTCAGAGAATCAATGGAAGGAAGAAGGATATTTGATTGAAATACTACAGGAAGAGCTTCTTCTAAAAAAGTATTTGCAAATTCCACAGGATTTCCACAGGAAGAAACAAGTAATTTCCCTCCCCACTGAACCCATTCAGAGAGGGCCTTTTTCTGAAGTTCATCCAGACTGTCAGTAATGGAAAAATTATTTATAATCATTATATCCACACCTTCATAACCAATCCATTCACGGGGAAGATTACTGCTATCAGGATATAAAACCATTAAATTACTTTTATGCCAGAGATTTGTCTGAGGGCCGTTTAAATAATTCAGTCCCGATTTATCCCCTGAAAGGACAAGAAGGAGCGTCTCTTCCTGACCTAATTGTTTGATATTCTCATTTCCTGAAACACATAATTTTCCGTCTCTGTTTACAAGTTCTACAAGAAGCCTGTCCTGCCAGTGAGAAGACAGTTCAGGAGACAGATAAAGCTGTATTTTCTTCTGTGTATTTCCAGGTAATTCGACATATTTTTTTACAACTACGGGAGCCTGATTGCCATAGGTAACAGTTTTTACAATCAAATCGCCTTTAAAACAGGCACCGTTATTTTTTGCCACAACAGTAAAAGGAAACCATTTCTGGAATTTATAATATCCTTCAAACCCGGGATACATTTCCAGAATAATATCTGTTTGAAACCTGTCCGTTGACTGACCTGACATATTCTGGCTCAGAGACATGGCAGGACATGTTATAGTGAAAAATATTATTATGAAAAAATACAGATATTTATACATATTACATCCTTTTCGTAACACGTAACGCGTGACGCGTGACGCGGGTATTACTTAGGGGTTGTAAAAAAATAACCTTATCATATTTACAATCGTGACGCGTAACGCGTAACGCGTTACGCGAGGAGAAAAACCATAATTTGCCAGAGTTATTTTCTTACAGTCCCTTATTCTAAAATCTCTAAAAGTACCTGTTCGATTATATCATCTGTCTTAATACCTTCAGCCTGTCCTTCGAAATTCAATATTATCCTGTGTCTGAGCGAAGGACGGGCAACACTTTTAACATCGGAGAAACTGACATTATATCTGTTATCCATAAGGGCTCGTATTTTGGCGGTAAGTATAATTGCCTGGGCACCTCTGGGACTTGAACCGTACAGAACATATCTGTTTGTCTTTTCTCCTGCACAGTTACTGCCGGGATGAGTGGCAAGAATTAACTTTCCCACATACTGTTCAATCTTTTCCGATAGAATGACTTCCCTTACAAGTTTTCTCATTTCCATTATTTCATCACAGTGGAGAATTTTTTCCGGTAAAGGTTCTTCCTTACCGGTTGTTCTTCTTATTATGTCCACTAACTCATCAAGTGATGGGAAATTAACTATGAGCTTGAAAAGAAACCTGTCTAACTGTGCCTCGGGAAGGGGATAAGTACCTTCCATTTCTATAGGATTCTGAGTGGCAAGTACAAGGAACGGTTCTGGAAGAGCATGTTTTATACCTGTACAGGTAACAGTTTTTTCCTGCATGGCTTCTAAGAGTGCCGATTGAGTTTTAGGAGTGGCACGATTAATCTCATCTGCCAGTAATATATTGGCAAATACAGGCCCTTTGTGAAACTGAAAGGAGCGATGTCCCATGTTATCCTCACCTACAATATTTGTACCTATTATATCTGCAGGCATGAGATCAGGAGTAAACTGAATACGGGAAAAAGACATATCCAGTACCTGGCTCATTGTCTTTACAAGCAGAGTCTTTCCGAGACCCGGGACTCCTTCGAGTAAAGCATGTCCTCTGGCAAGGAGACAGAATATAACCCCTTCTATTATTTCTGAATTACCTACGATTAATTTCCCTATCTCCTGATGCAATTTCCGAACGGATTCCCTGAAATGATTTATTTTAGCTTCTATATGTTCTTCCATGTTATATTATACTCCCTTATAATCGTGACGCGTTATAATCGTGACGCGTAACGCGTAACGCGTGACGCGTTATAATCGTGATGCGTGATGCGTTATTCCCTTTACTGTTCACCGGTCACTGCTCACTGCTCACTGCTCACTGCTCACCGGTCACTGTATCAAAATACTGCCTTACAATAGCTTTATATCCTTTAGGTATCTTTTCTTTATTAAGACTTTTCTCTGCTTCATCTTTATATTCAGTCAAAACTTTTTTATAGGGCTTATAAGCACCGCCTTCTCCTGAAGGGGCTCCTCTTACAGGTTCACTGCCTGCTGTTTTACCATCACCTGTTTTTCCGGAAACAAGAGTCTCTTTCTGTTCTGTCTTAAACCTTTCTTCCATATAATGTTTAATAAAGATTTCTGTCTTATCAGAAGTGTTATCAGATTTTCTGTCGTAAAAAGGTTTTTTTGCTACAGATTCACCTTTTTTCTCTTCATTTGTACTTCCCACACCAAAATCACTCCGTCCCTTAACATCGGCGGCAACTTTTTCCAAAGGTATTTCAGTGGGATTTTGAGAAAACCCATCTTTAAAAGTACTGTCCTTAAATTCCAAATTACCGGCTATATCAGTATCTTTCTGCCCGCCTTCTCTGACTATATCCTTCTGACACTCATTCAGTTTTGAACAGACATTATCAATTATATCTTTACTCTGGTTCTTATTACTGCTGATTTTCCGGGCCATTTTTTCCATAGCCTGACTTATCTCTTTATCGTTTCCGCTATTCAATGCTTTAGAAAGGTTTTGCAGTTCAGCCTTAAGAGAATCATTTTTCATATTTTTTAATAATTCATCTATTTTTTTTGCCATATCCGACTTTTCTTTATCAGACAGATCTCCTCTCAATGCTTTACGTGCCATCGATTTAAGCATAGCTTCAGAGGTTTCTCCCTGTTCAATCTCCATATCTGTAAAGCATTTTTTCAGAGCGTCCTTTAAAGGATCTTTATTCTGTCTTTTTTTCCACTTCTGTTCCAGTGATGCAATATCCATAAGGGTCTGTTTTTTAGTAGTGTCTTCACCGTGCATCTTCTTTGAAAGTTCTTTAATATCATCAGATAATTCTTTATTTAATCCGTTTTTTTCACAGGATTTTTTTATTTCTTCACTGAATTTCTCCAGTTCTTTACCTTTTTCTTTAATTAAATTCTTCACCCTGTCCCCATCTTTATCAGAAGAAGATTTACATGGAATAAAATATAAACCTGTAAATAATATTAAGAGAGATAACATAATCATAACTTTTTTCAGAGGAAATTCAAAAGAAATTACCTTTGACGGTTCAATAAGAGCAGAAACATTTGCCGCATCTTCTATAAGGGCGGTAACCATAGGGGAAGTGATTTTCTTTTCAATCATTTCTACGGCAGTTCCGAGCCTTTCCTCCAGATGTGTCTTTTCGTCAATTGAAAAAGCTATATCCCTGAGGGGAAGTTTTTTAAAGATTTCTGTAAGAAAAAAAAGCATGGATGTAAAAAAGGGAATAATATATAACAGGGTGAAGGAAAAAGGAATTGAGAAAAATTTTTCTGTAATAATAATAAAGAAAGATATAGAGAGACCGAGAAAAAAACCGGTTATTGCCCGGTTTAAAGAGAGCAGTAATTTCCACCGTTTTTTCAGACTCATAAGTTTTAAACAGAGCTTTTCTTCGGCAGTCATAAAGATTCCTCTTATGGAGAAGACAATTCATCCGGGCCGGGACTTTCTATCAATTCTTTCATCTGCTGAATTAAATAGTATATTTGATTGAAAGAATTCTTAAAACTTATTCTGTTTGCTATTATAAGATTTGTTACTCTGGCTATTTCGGCTATCTCTATTATATCTTCACATGAAAAATCTGCCGGAAAATCTGACTGGGAATACGTAAGTATCAAATCAGAAAGATTACATTCCAGAGCCAGTTCTACAGGGGGAGAAACTTTAATAATCTCAACCGGTATACCAAGGCTTCTGAAATAATTGTGAGCGATAAAGGGATAATTAGTAGCAACAGATGAACTGGTATATATATCAGCAATAGTTCTCACTTTATTACTCTCCAGAGTGGCAAGAATTAATTTACCATGACCATAATGCAGGTCCAGCAATTCAAGAACTGTTCTATCCCTTTCAAGTAATATATCTCTTGTAACTATACCGAGATCAGAGGCGCCAAGCTCTACATATACAGGTATATCAAAAGGATCCAGTAAAATCAGTTTATATTTGTGTTTATTATCGAAATAAATTTTATGCCTTTCGTCCATCGAAAGAGTATCACAGGCTATACCTGCCCTGGCAAGAAAATCCATAGCAGGCCCAAGCAGTTTTCCCGCAGGTAAAGCAATGGACAGGGGTTTCATAATACTCTCCAATCGTGACGCGTGACGCGTGACGCGTGACGCGGGGTAAGATAACAAGCATCTTTTCCTTTAGCTGACAGCTACCGCTCAAAGTAAAAACTCATTGAAATCAATTATTGTCTCATCACCGGTTTCCATATTTTTTAACAGGATCTGTTTTTCCTGAAGGTTAGTACTTCCCAGAATTATAACACTCTTTATTTCTCTGTTTCTTGCATAATTAAGAGATTCTTCCAGACTCCTTCCTGTTATTTCAATTTCAACAAGAAAACCTTTTCTCCTCAATTCTCTTGCAATCCTGAACAGTGTCATTACAGAGCTGCCATCTCTCGTTATAAAAAAATCCGGCCTTCCTCCCGGCATGGTAATAGACTGATATTTTTCAAGTGATTTAATGGCATTTCCTATATTTACTGAAAAACCTGTAGCAGGGCAGTTGTATCCGAATTGACCGAGCAATTTATCATATCTGCCGCCACTTCCAAGTAATAAATTTATATCTTTTGTATAAAACTCAAAGGTATATCCTGAATAATATGGCAGATCGCCTGTTACAGAAAAATCAACTGTAAAATAATCACCAAGACCGTAACTATCCAGAACCCTGCATGTATCGGTAATCTGCTCGAGTAAGACAGATAAAGGTTCATATTTTAACATACCTGTAAGAGAATTCAAAAATTCAAATTTACCTCTCAGGAATGGAACATTATTTATAATTTCCCTCAGATCTTTCGGCAGGTCTTTACTGTCCCCTTCTCTGGTAAATGAATTAAAACGTTTGTTACGAAGTAATTTTTTCAGCTTTGCAGTTTTTTCATCGGAAAAACGTGCTTCTTTAAATATTATATCCCAGAAAGCAACATGACCGATATCCATCTGAAATTCAGTAAGTCCTACTTTTTGAAGTGCTTCTACAGACATAATCAGCAGTTCAATATCCGCTTCCTGGCTATATGTCCCTATTATTTCCGCTCCGCCATGATAGGTTTCCTTTTCTCCCTGCAGTTTATCACAGAGAAAAGAATTGGAAATATAGTAAAGTCTGATCGGTTTTTCAAGACTGCGAAAATGAGTTGCTACAATTCTGGCTATGGAAACAGTAAGGTCAGGACGCAAAAACGTATAATTACCGGGATATTCCGTACACTGATAAATAAGTCCTGAACCGGGGAAAACCGTATTTGAATAAAAAACATCATCCAGCCTGCCTCCGAGTTCTATTGTAGGAGTGGAAATCTCACGAAACCCGAAACTCTCAAAAACAGATCTCAGACGCTGTTCAAGAAACCTCTGTCTTACCGGCTCAATAATAAAATGTTTATCTACCATAAGAAATAACTACCTGCCATGAAATCTTTTTATAAAAAACTATTTCACTTCCTTAAGAAGAGAAGAAATACGATCCCTTATTTCTTCCGATTTATCATAGATGAACCGTAATTCAGGTATGGATTTAACTCTCACCCTTCCTGCCAGTTCACCTCTGATAAATCCTGCAGCACTTTCAAGAGCTTCCATAGTCTTATTTCTTATATCAGCGTCTCCGTAAACACTGACATAAACCCTGGCAATACTGAGATCTTTAGATAACTCTACATCAAGAACAGTTAAAAAACCTATTCTAGGATCCTTGAGATGTTGTATTATAACACCAATCTCTTCTTTTATAAGTTTATTAAGTCGTTCAGTTCTACTGTAGCTTCTCATGGTTCCTCACAGTTCTCTCATTACAGGCTGTAATTCATAGGCTTCAATAATATCCTTTGGACATAATCCGTTGAACTTTTCCACTCCTATTCCGCATTCATAGCCTGCAAGAACTTCTCTGGCATCATCTTTAAAACGTTTCAGAGAAGATATCTTACCTTCACATATTACAACATTATCACGGAGAACTCTTACATCGGCGCTTCTGGTAATTTTACCTTCTATTACATAGGCTCCACCTATTACACCGATTTTAGAGACATTAAAGGTTGCCCTTATTTCAGCTTTTCCAAGAGCTACCTCTCTGTAAATAGGATCGAGTAAACCTGCCATAGCAGCTTTGATATCATCAATGGCCTGATAGATTATTCTGTAAAATCTCACATCTATCTTTTCATTTTCAGCAAGTTTGACTATATTGGAATCAGATCTTACATTAAATCCTATAATTATTGCATTGGAAGCAGATGCCAGCATAATGTCACGCTCGTTAATTGCACCTACGCCTCCGAGTATAACATTGACCCTTACTTCATCTGTACTCAATTTATTAAGAGCCTGTGTCATAGCTTCAACAGAGCCCTGTGTATCAGCTTTAATTATTATATTAAGTTCTTTTATCTGGCCGTCCTGAAGTTGTTTAAAGAGATCTGTAAGGGTAACCCTTTTAACAGATTTCATTTTTTCTTCTCTGACCTTCTCTGCTCTGCCTGTGGCTAACTGCTTTGCTTTTCTGTCATTCTCACAGACAAACAGGTCATCTCCGGCCTGAGGTACATCGGAAAGGCCGGTAATCTCTACAGGCATAGCAGGATAAGCTTCTTTTAATCTTTCCCCTTTATAATTGGTCATTGCTCTTATTTTTCCATAAACAAGACCTGCTATAACAGCATCTCCTTCTCTTAATGTTCCATGCTGGACAATTACTGTTGCCACAGGACCTCTCTGTTTATCCAGTTTGGCTTCCAGAATTGTTCCGCGGGCTTTTTTATCTGGATTTGACTTTAACTCCAGCATTTCAGATTGAAGTAAAATCATATCGAGTAAATCATTGATACCTTCTTTGGTTCTGGCTGAAACCGGAACGGTAATAGTATCTCCGCCCCATTGCTCAGGAACAAGACCGAGTTCGGCCAGTTGCTGCTTAACTCTATCGGGGTTACTCTGAGGCTTATCTATTTTATTAATCGCTACAATAATAGGAATAGTTCCTGAAGCCTTGGCTGCTCTGGCATGACTTACAGCTTCGATTGTTTGAGGCATGACTCCGTCATCTGCTGCTACAACCAGAACAACAATATCGGTAATATTG
This sequence comes from Vulcanimicrobiota bacterium, assembly GCA_040217695.1. Lineage (GTDB taxonomy): Bacteria > Vulcanimicrobiota > SpSt-956 > SpSt-956 > JAKJGF01 > CALARM01. Next base: position 7,570 of record JBEHWO010000181.1, read on the forward strand.
GCTCCTCTGGCTCTCATCTGAGTAAATGCTTCATGACCGGGAGTATCGATAAAAGTTATAGGATGTCCGTTAACTCCTACCTGATAGGCTCCTATGGACTGTGTTATACCTCCTGCCTCCGTATCGGTGACATGAGTTGCTCTTATAGAATCAAGTAAAGATGTTTTACCATGATCAACATGTCCCATAACTGTAACGACAGGAGGACGGTGGACAAGTTTCTCAACTTCTTCTTTCTTCTCTTCGAAAACCTCTTCAGTATAAGCATCTACTACTTCAATGGCAATGCCAAAACGTTCGGCTACTTTCGATGCATTTTCAGCACTGACCAGCTGGTTCAGGCTGACCATTAATTTCATTTTAATAAACTCTTTAATCAATTCATTGGGAGGTAATTCCATCCTTGTAGCCAGTTCTTTAACCGATACAGGATCTACTATATAAACAGTTCTGGTCAATTCAGGTTTTTCTGTTAATAGCTGTTCTTCCTCCTGTTTATCCTGTCTTTTTTTCTTTTTAATCTTGACAGGTTTTGCTTTTTCACCTGTTAGTATAGTATCTAAGACGTCACCTTCCCATTTCTTTTTCTTTTTCTTTTTGTCATCTCTGATTTTTCTTTTTCCTCCCTGGAATTCTTCTTCCAGTTCTTCAATCTCATCTCCTCTGTCTTTTTTTTCTTTTTTTGGCAGAAGTTCCTGGTATTCTTCTTCAGAATCTTCTATTTCTGCTTTGAAATGTTCAATTTTTGTTCCTTTATCCGATCTAGTAAGATAATCCAGCACCTGATCAGATACTCCGAACTCGAGAGAACTCATATGGCTTTTAACTTCAACATTTAATTCCTGCAAAATTACTATTAGTTCCTTACTTGTGATACCAAGATCCTTCGCTAATTGATATACTCTAGTTTTTTCAGCCAAACTACTCACCTCCACCATTCAGCACACTGTAAGGCTCAATATTTATCTGCCAGTTACTCATAAAATCAGGCAATTTAGTTTTATTCATCTTTTCCCCAGCACTTTCCAAATCATTTTCTGCAACTAAAATTTTAACAGAATGTTTTTCTTCATCTACCTCCAAGGAAACTACAGATACAGGAGATATAATATTAACCAGAGTATCTATTATATCGTCATGTTCTTTTTCATATTCTTCCTTTTTCACAGGCTCTATAACAATTTTCCAGTCTCCCAGTCTGGCTAAAAATTCCTCTTCTTCCTGTCTTTTCAGAATTTCCTCACTATATTCGGAAGATATTCCTACAAAGAGTTTTTTATCTTTTTTATTTAATTCCAGTGATATTATAGGAACGGGAGCAAGGAGCTTCATGAGAAGCCCGGCAACTTCCTCCATTGGAAACTCACCATCAAGAGGAGGCTTCACCCTGATGAACCAGTCTTCATAAGGAGGGGTCAGTAAAAGAGATTTTTTTCTTTCCAGAGCGTCAATATAATGTTCAAAAGTAATTGTAAAAAGAAAAGTCTTCTCTTTCTCCAATACTTCGACAGCCATTACTACCACAGGCTTAAATCCCTCTACGAGACTGCCAATCAATTCATCTATTATTTTATTTTTAGCCTGTTCTTCTTCATAGGCACTTTTATTTTTTATATCTATTTTCCATCCGGTAAGTTTTGCACCAAGTCTTGCATTTTGCCCTTCCTTACCAATAGCCAGGGATAACTGATTATCAGGAACTACAACAAGAGCAAAATTATCTTCCTCTCTGAGTTCAACAGATAATACCTTGGCAGGGTTCAACGCATTGGCTATAAAAACAACAGGATCTTTATCCCATAAAACTATATCTATTTTTTCACCTTTTAATTCCTGAACAACAGACAGAACCCTTGAACCTCTGCTGCCAACACATGAGCCTACTGCATCAACATCACTGTTACTTGAGTGAACAGCTATTTTGGAACGATATCCCGGCTCTCTGGCTGTGCTCTTTATATCGACTATATGTTCATATATTTCAGGAACTTCCATTTCGAATAAACGATTCAAAAAACCGGGATGTGTACGGGACAATATGACCTGTGGGCCTTTGCTTGTAACTTTAACATCCAGTATATAAACTTTTATCCTGTCTCCGGGGCGGTATTTTTCTATTACCACCTGTTCTGATTGAGGAATTACACCTTCAATTTTGGCAAGATCTATATAAACTTTGTTCTGTTCTATCCTCTGAATTACACCTGTTACTATATCACCTTTCCTGTCGGCAAATTCTTTGAATAAAAGATCTCTCTCTGCTTCTCTTATGCGCTGTACGATAACCTGTTTTGCGGTCTGAGCGGCTATTCTTCCTACATTTGACGGAGTAATTTCAACTTCTATCATATCACCTGGCTGACAATCAGGGCAGGTCTGCAATGCAGATCTGTGGAGCACTTCAGAATGAGGGTCTGTCACTTTAGTCACAACTTTTTTTCTGGCCAGAACTCTTACATTTCCCGTATACTGATCAATTTCTATGGTAAAATTCTGAGTATTTCCAAAATTCCTCTTCAGGGCAGAACTTAAAGCATCTTTAATTGCTTCTAAAAGAATCAGCTTGGAAATACCCTTCTCTTTTTCTATTTGTTCTAAGGCTTTAATTAATTCGTTGCTCAAACTTTACCTCCTGGTTTTAAAATTCCCAGGGATCCTCCTCTCTGTATCATAAAAGTACAGCATTCATTCAGCTTGTTAAAACCTTCTGGCTGCAGACTGTTTTAAAAATCGATTTCCGTAACCAGGTTAGCTTTCTGTATCTTCTCCAGAGGTATAAGAAATATTTCTTCCCCATCAATCAAGGTCACCATACCTTCTCTGAGCTCTTTCAACATACCTGTAAAATTTTTCCTGTTTTCCAGAGGCTCTTTTGTTTTAACCTTAATCTTTTCACCCTGAAACCTGATATAATCTTTCTCTTTTATCAGAGGCCTGTCTAACCCCGGAGAACAAACTTCCAGTAAATAAGAAGTTTTTATTAAATCTGCTTCATCCAGTTTACCGTCTATGACTTTACTGACATGTTCACAATCATTCAGGGATACCCCTCCCTCTTTATCTATAGAGACACGTACTATCCAGTTTCTATTCTCTTTCAAATAATAAACACAGACAAATTCATATCCCATAGATGAAATAATGGGAGATAGTAAATTTTCCAGTTCAATGCAAATTTCTTTCCCTTTCACTGCTTCAGCCCCCGGATAATTTCTTGGAAAATTCAATAAAGCCTGAAATCACAATTTCTTACTATTATGATAAAAACTATGAAAGAGTGGGCCTTCCCACTCTTTTATAGAGTTAAAGAATTAATAATACGAATATACTATAACATAACTCCTGAAGTTTGACAAGAGTTTTTAGAAAACAACATATCATAATTTATAAATCTAGCAGGATTGTTATTAATGTTCCACGAATAAAAGTAATGCAATTTTAATATGGTATAAGGTGATAAAGGAGAATATATATGGCAAGTAAAAAAGACAGGGAATATATTGAATTGATACAGGAACTTCAAAAATGCAAAGGTATAGGTGCTTTAATTACTGCAATACAGAACAACAGGAGTAGTTTTGACGAGAACTTCTTTGCCATCCTGGACAATCAAATTAAAGATGCAGCGGAACAGGGGAATCAAAAGCTGGCAGGTTCTCTATCCTATCTCAACAGGGTTATGGATAATCTTCAGATAAGACAGAATATCAGTAAAACAGAAGAAGAAGAACTCCCCATCAGGGACGAAGAGGTAGAGGAAGAAGAGGAAGAAGAGGAAGAAGAGGCAGAAGAGGAAGAAGAGGAAGAAGAGGAACAAGAGGAAGAAGAGGCAGAAGAGGAAGAAGAGGCAGAAGAGGCACAGGAAGAAGATGAAAGTTTACTGGAAATTGATGATGCAATAGAAAAAGGCGAGATGGTAGATGCTCTTATGAAAATAGTTGATTGCGTCATGGAAGACAAACTTTCTCTTGCAAAGGCCAGAAAAAAAGTTATTACACAGGAAATTATAGATCTGGCAGAAGCAGATACAATAAGTCAGATTAATAGTCTCTGTAACAGGCTTAAAATACAGGTACCTCCGAAATCTCATATACTGGCGACATTATTATATGACCTGGCAAATAAGCTGGGGGAAGAAAAACTGATAGCAGAATGTGGTCTCACTCTCGGTACTACAAAAAATATTATGGGCCTGTATGAAGAAGCTATAAAGCAATCAGAAGAAACTCTTGCTCTGCTGGAAAAGCTTGATGATAAACAGTCAAAAGGTATTGCTCTAGGCAATATAGGTAATGCCTATTACAGACTCGGTGAAATAGGTGAAGCCATAAATTATTATAATAAAGGCCTTGATTACTGCAAACAGATAGGAGACAGAAAACAGATAGGTGCTTCTGTCGGAAATCTCGGCAATGCTTATTACAGGCTCGGAGATATGGAAACAGCAATATCTTACTATAATGAAGCACTTGCCATAAGCAGAGAAATAGGAGACAGAAGCGGAGAAGGCAACAGAATGGGGAACCTGGGTAATGCCTATATTGAATTCGGAGAACTGGAAGAAGCCATTGACTGTTACCTTTCTGCTCTTGATATAAGTAAGGAAGTAAAAGACATAAGACAGGCAGGCACTGCTCTTGGAAATCTCGGGAATGCCTATTATAAAATGGGAGATATGGAAGAAGCCATTGAATATTACAATCAGGCCCTTGAAATCAGCAGGGAAATAAAAGATAAGAGAGGGGAAGGGAACAGACTGGGAAATCTCGCAAATGCCTACAGTGAATCCGGTGATCTTGAAGAAGCTATAGATTATTATCTTGACTCACTTAATATAAGTAAGGAAATAAAAGATAGAAGGCAGGCAGGTTCAACTCTCGGGAATCTGGGCAATACCTATTATAAACTCGGTGAAATAGACGAAGCTATAGAATATTATAAACAGGCTATAGAAATGAGCAGAGAAATAAAAGATGTAAGTAAAGAAAAAATCTGGAATTACAATATCGGTCTTCTCTATGAAGATAATATGAAAGATTTAAATAAAGCTTACAGTCATTATAAATCTTCTATAAAAATCTTTGAAGAAATGAAAGATAAGATAAAGAAAAAAAGTCAGAGGAAATCTTTTAATGAACTGAATATTGATATGTATGCAAAAATGATTATTCTCTGCCTGAAGATTGGCAAGATAGAAGAAGGTAAAGAATATTTCTCTAAAGAAAAATCTAAATCCCTGGAGGAAATATTA
>JBEHWO010000182.1:0-12802 GCA_040217695.1 Vulcanimicrobiota bacterium
AGGTAATACCAAATTGTATAGAACCGGCCATATTCAACAGATTAAATGGGAAAAAAATAAAAGACAGGTATTCTATATCACAGGAAAAGAAAATTTTAATTTTTGTAGGAAGACTTGCCAGAGAGAAGAATATAGAGTTATTAATTGCATGTTTTAAAGAAATTCATAAAAAATATAACGGTATAAAGCTTATGCTTGTAGGAGACGGACCGGAACGGGATAGAATAAAAAACATTATAAATAAAGAAAACCTTTCCGGAAATGTTATTCTTACAGGAGAAATAAATAATAAGGATATTAAAGATTATTACGGAGCTGCTGATATATTCGTCAGCACATCTAAAACAGAAGTACATCCTGTCGTACTACTTGAAGCCATGGCCAGCGCTCTTCCTGTTGTAGCAGTCAGAGCTTCAGGATATGAAGATACTGTAAGACATGGAATCGACGGTTTACTATGTGACGAAAATGTGAACGAATTTTCAGAAGCTGTTCTCTCTTTATTAAATAACAGCCCGAAAAGAGAGGCTATATCCAGATATGCCAGGGAAAGAGCCAGAGATTTCTCAGTAAAAAATATTACCCGAGAAATAGTAAATATTTATTTATCTTTATTAAAAAATTAACAGGCCCTCCGGGAGCCTGAAGACAGGTTTTTATGAAAAAAAATATTGTACTGGTTATAGCATTAGGAATAACAGGCCTTATAGGCTTCATCTATTCTATAATTTTTATTATTACAAATCTTGCCGGATATTATGTAACCCATGCAACCGACATAGTCGGCATTATTATACTGATGGCAATTGCTCTTATTTACAGCTATTTTTCAGTGGAAATGCCTCAACAGGGACAGGTTACCGTAAGCAGCGGTATATTTTATGCATGTCTTTTATTATTCGGGAAAGAAATAGCTATTGTAGTATCTGTTATTTCTGTAATCGTAGTTTCCATAATAAACGGACAGAAACTTAAAGAAATTATATTCAGAGCAGGTCAGAATGTAGTATGTCTTTTAATTGCCGGTGTAGTATATTCTTCGATTGACAGACAGAGTAATAATGTTATGTTTTTAAACAGTTGGATGAATATACTGGCTATTTCCGTATCTTCATTACTATATTTTTTCCTGGATACAGGTATTATGTCTTTATTCATATCCACACAGGAAGAACTTAATTTCAGACATGTATGGGAATGGCACTGGGGAGAAATATGGCCTTACTATATATGCATTTTTCCTCTCAGTATAAGTATAGCCGTATTCTATCGTCTTAATTTTCCTGTGTCTTCTGTATTTATATTCTTACCTGTTTATTTACTGCAAAGAATTTACAATTCTATTAAATTGCAGGGACTTCTTTCAAATGTCCCTGCAGTAGTTCAGACTGCAGCAGACAAGGAGGTTGAAGCGGTAGTTGTAAAAGGGGAACATGTCAAAAAAGAGTTAGAAAAAGAAAAGAAAAATCTGGAAATATTACTTCAGGCCAGCCAGGAACTTGGCAACAGTCTCAAATTAGAAGATACCTATGAAGTTATTAACAGAATGATTAAAAAATTAGTTTCATGTCAGACCTGTATAGTTTTTCTCATAAAAGACGTGGAAGGAGAACCGCAGCTTGTAGCAGAAGAAGTAACGGGACCTTACAGGGAATATGTATTTACAGTTAAAACCTTCCCAATATCTGCATCGGAAACAATAGTAGGATGGGTTGCATCGGAGAGAAAGCCCTATTTTATAAAAGATACTGAAGTTGAAAAAAATCCTCCTCCTATGATAAGGTATGAACGTTCCGAAATGGCAGTTCCGCTGGTAAGTAAAGATGAATGTATAGGTGTTATATATGTGGGACAGCAAAAAGCCAGTGCTTTCACCCATGACGATTTAAATCTCTTAAGTACACTGGCAAACCAGACCTCCATAGCTGTTACAAATGCAAAACTCTATGAAAAAACTCATAACATGGCAACAACAGACGGTCTGACAGGTCTTTACACACATAGATATTTTCAGGAGAAACTTGAAGAAGAGGTTCAGAAAGCCCAGAGATACCAGACACATATGGCCATGCTTATGGTAGATACGGATCATTTTAAACAATATAATGATACATACGGTCATCCTGATGGCGATATCTTATTAAAGGAAATATGTAAATTATTGAAAAGTTATGTCCGTGATACAGATATAGTCTGCAGATACGGCGGAGATGAATTTACTCTTATACTGGTTGAAGCGGATAAAAAAACTGCCATTAATACAGCAGAAAGAATAAGACAGGCAATACAGCTCAGATTAAACCAGAGGGATGTAAAAATAACCGCAAGTATCGGTGTTGCAAGTTACCCCGAAGATGCTACAAATAAAACCGATCTTATGGCACAGGCCGATGCTTCAGTATATAAAGCAAAACATGGCGGAAGAAACAGAGTCTGCTATCCATAAAACGTGACGCGTAACGCGTGACGGGAGGAACAGATTCTCATTCTAAGAACCTATCCGAAAATTACCGTAAAGTGAGCAGTGAGTGGGTTTTATACTCATTTCGGTACTTAGATCTTTGAGACGGACAGATTACGCATCGCGCCCATTCACACATCAGCCTCTTTATTAATTACCCTTTCAATCCTTCTCACAAGATTGACAAGATACATATAAAGCAGTACATTATAAATAGCCATACATGTAAGGAAAGGGCTGTTAGATGCCTTCATTTTTTCAACTACTGCATCTATCTGAATGGCCAGTATTTCTGCCTGCTCCATTGTTATACTCTTAATCTTTCTGTTCCCTGCGACACTGTCCCAGAGATCATTTGATAATTCATAGGCAAGATGGTCAACTTCAACTCTTTTATGAGCATCTGCTGCTCCCAGAAGGGATAACTCTGAAGCCTGACTTGCAAGTAATGCCAGACTCTCTTCAAGAAAAGTATTTTCTGTATTATCCGCTTTTTCCTTTGCCCCCATAACAGAAAGTACAGCAAATATATCTCTTGCAGTACTCAGAAGATAGGCCTGAAGATTTTTTGAAAAACCTTCATGTATGGCTGATAGTGCAAAAATTTTGTCATTTACATGTCTTGAAAGGTTAATGACGGTTTTGAAATGCTTATCAAGGATTTGTGGTAATAAATTTTTTTGATATACCATATAGATTATGTTTAATTCCCTGTTTATATCATCAGGCATAGGAAGAGGACTGAGGGCAAGTAAATGTTCGAGACGATTTTTTATCTGTATCAATAAGTCTTCTGCCATATGGTTCACTCCTTATTTCGTAACGCGTGACGCGTAAAGGATAATTTTACGACCGGCGGAAAGAAATCTTTTATATGTAGAGTTTTATTCTATATAATCAGGAGGAATTCCTTCTTTAGAGGAGTAAACTTTTGCAGACAGTTTCACTCCTGTCACGCGTTACGCGTCACGAAAAAAAATCAATCTTTATATCTGTCAACAGATGTTTCTATTGATGTTTTACCTCCGTAATGTTTCACCAGCATATCATCAAGTTCATCTGCCATCATACCTATTTCTTTAACGGCACATATTAATTCTTCTTTATCAAGTGTGGAGCCAAGCATAACATGATCTAAAACTATATAACCGTTTTTATCAATCCCGAATTTTCCGAAACGAAGGTCTTCACTGTTCATAAGGAGAAGTTTCTTAAGCAGACCATGAGTAAGTTCTGCGCCATTTACTACATAGGCTCTACACTTTACCAGAGTCTCGGTATCACCGTAATCCTGAATAAATATATGAATAACTGTAGACCCCTGCTTTATAGTAAAAAAATTAACATCCTGTCTGGTAAATAATCCGGTACCTGAATCCAGCAAAAAAGTTTCTATTTTCGAACAAATATCTTTAAATAAAGACATTCCTCATACCTCCCCCGACATTTACATAGTTCTGAAAATCTGATACAGATCCACCCGTCACCCGTCACCCGTCACCCGTCACGCTTAAAAGTTTTATTGCTTTTCATCTTTCAGATATATATTTATGAGACTTACCTCCTGCTGTATATTTTCAAGAGCAGCCGTTGCCATCTGCCTGAAATGTCCTTCACTTTCAGCACTTAACAGAGTATCTTCCAGTATTTTTTTGATGGATTTTTTAGGTAAAAATTGCATCAAATTCCTAAGGCAAAAATCTTCAATCTGATCCTGCTTCATCAAAACGCCTCCAAAATGTAAATTAAAAAAAGAAGCTTAAATAGAGCTTCTTCACATTCTTCACAATATATAAATTCAATATTTTATTGTCTGCAGAGGTTACAGCATTTAAAAGTAACCCGATAAAGTAAAAAGAGAAGCTCGGGAGCTTCTTCACATTCATTTATTTAATTTGCATCATTATATAATATATGGCATGGTATGTCAAGATATACGGCACTTATTCGGTAATTTATGATAGTGTTTTTTTTACGACAGGTAGTTTCACTTTTACTGAAAACTGCACTTAATTTCATAAACCTCTTAATCTGGGGTTGTAAAAAAATAACCTTATCATATTTACAATCGTGACGCGTGACGCGTCACGCGTGACGCGAGGACAAAAACCATAATTTGCCAGAGTTATTTTCTTACAGTCCCTTTATATGAGAATCGTCACACGTTACGTGTGACGGGAGGAACAAATTCTCATTTTTCATTGTGACCGTATCGGTCATGGCTGTTAGTGAATAGTAAGTAAAATCCCATTTTTTTCACCATTCACTCTGCTTCACTATTCACTCTGAATATTCCGTGGTAAATTTCTTTTTCCGTTGTATATAAAATCACCTGTCATTTTTAAACGCAATCTGCAATTAAAAGTTGCTTCAATATAATATTGACAAAATAACCTTTTAGATAATATAATAGAGGACATTGTACAGAAAAACGTTATAATTATTTAGGAGGTAAAATATGGATTTTTTGCGATGGGATACTCCACTGCAGGCAGTTACAATACTTTTAATAACACTGTTATGTGTATATTTTGTTTTTTTACAGCCGCCCAAAAACACTACTGTTGCGCTGGAAGTGGAGTTTAAAGACGTTAATTTTATTACCAATGACGATATAGATACACTCCTGAAACCTTTCGGGCTGGAAGTAGACAGGGAAAAGGGTAGTATAGATAATACTGCTCCTCAATATGTGTCTGGTAATTTTGCTGTCAGATCACAGAAGGATGTCAAAAAAAACCTGGCTGACATAGACAGTAAAGCAATAGAAAATAGTTTTAAAGACTATTTCGGAAGAGTTCAGACTTTTTCATATAATGATGCAACCATATCTGTTCAGATAGAAAAAACTCTGGCTTTAGACCGTAAATTAAGAAAGGCTCTTGAAGATTATAAATTATCTAACAGTTTCATATCTCATGACTCTGCCAATATATTAAAAATAACTATAAATGCAGGTAAAATTCCTGCCGGTTCAAGAGCAGAAATCGAAAAAGCATTTAAAGAGAAGATAGGCTCACTTGTATCTTTTAAAGCAACAGAAAAGGGTACAAGAGTCAAACTCGGTCTAGATCTGAGATCTGGAACACATTTAAGGCTTCAACTGCTTCCAAATCCTGAAGTAGGCATAAAAGAAATAACACCTCAGATTATGGAACAGACAATTATGGTTCTGGACAAACGTATCAATGAACTGGGTACTTTTGAACCCATAATACAGCCTCAGGGTGACAACTCTATTATAGTGGATTTACCTGAAGTACAGGATCCCCAGGCAGCTATTGAAATAATTCAGAAGTCAGCCTTCCTTGAATTTAAAGAACAGTCCGCCACTGATCCGAGCGGATGGAAAACAGTCATGACAGGTGATAAAATTAAAGGTGCCCAGATGTCACTTGTAAACGGTCCTCATGTAGGGTTTGAATTAACCCCTGAAGGCTCAAAACAGTTTGCAGAAATAACAGAAAGAAATATCAAAAAACCTATTGCCATATTTTTCGACGGAGAACTTATAAGTGCTCCTGTTGTACAGAATGTTATTTCTACAGGTTCAGGCCAGATTACCATGGGAGGCGGAGGTGATCTGAAGAAAAGCGAAGAAGAAGCTCTCAGCCTCGCAAGATATCTCAGAGCAGGTGCTTTACCTGTGCCACTTAAAATAGTGGAAAATCAGCTTGTAGGCCCCACGCTGGGAAAAGAATCTCTTGAAAAAAGTCTCCATGCCGGTATAATAGGACTGGCAGTTATATGTATATTTATGGTGTTCGTCTATAGAGTTCCAGGATTTCTTGCAGATATGGCTCTTATATTCTATGCCCTCATCCTTATGGCCTGTTTTACAGAATATGGCTTCGTTCTTACTTTACCGGGTATAGCAGGTTTTATTCTTTCAATTGGTATGGCAGTAGATGCCAATGTGCTCATATTTGAAAGATTGAGAGAAGAACTATGGGATAAAAAAGAAGTACCTCAGGCAATAAGCACAGCTTTTCATCGTGCATGGTCAGCAGTGCTTGACAGCCATGTAACAACCTTTATAGGAGCAGTTGTTATGTATTATTATGGCTCCAGCTCTGTAAAAGGTTTCGGTCTTACCCTTGCTCTGGGAACATTCGTCAGCCTTATTACAGCTGTTTTTGTAACAAGAGTATTTGTAGATCTGGTAAGTAAAAATAAGATAGTAACCAGTAGATGGCTTTACGGTGAATAAGGAGGATTTATGAGTTTTTTTAACTTTCGTGATAAAGAATGGGATATAATCGGGAAAAGAAACTATTTTCTTATTTTCTCTGCTATTTTAGTAACACTGAGTATAGGTTCACTTATAATTCATGGGATGAATTTAGGACTGGATTTCAAGGGTGGTACAATATGTGAAATAAGATTTTCCAATCCTGTCACTTCAGATCAGGTAAGGGAAGCTCTTAAAAGTATAAACTTCAAAGGTGATGATGGCGATATACATATGTCAAATGCCCTTATACAGCAGTCACAGACTGATAGCAGAGTAATGATAATAAGGTCAAAATATCTGGAAGAAGGACAGATACAGGACATGTATAAAAAACTTGAAGCCGGCCTGGGGCATTTTGAAAGACTCGGCACATCAGGAGTTGGCCCTACTATCGGCACTCAGGTCAGTACAAATGCTGCAATTGCATTACTCATAGTTCTCGGTCTGCAGTTAATTTATATAACAATCAGATTCAGTAATAACCTTCTTTACGGACTCGCTGTGGATATGGCTCTTGTCCATGATATTATCGTTATGATAGGTCTTTATTCCATTCTCGGACTTGAGGCAGATAGCCCCTTCCTGGCAGCTCTCCTTACGGTAGTAGGATATTCCGTAATGGATACAATAGTTATCTTTGACAGAGTACGTGAGAACAGGCTCTTACTGAAAACAATGACCTTTGAAAAATTAATAAATAAGAGTATACTTCAGACTATGACAAGATCCATATATACTCTTTTAACATGTTTAATATGTCTTATTGCTCTCCTTGCATTCGGCGGAGCGACATTAAAAAACTTTGCCATAGCTCTTCTTATAGGCGTCAGTCTCGGAGCTTATTCTTCCATATTCATAGCATGTCCCGTAGTGGTCATGTGTGAACAGTGGAGAAGTGATAAGGATACAATAAAAAGAGAACAGAAACTGGCAAAACTTGCTGAAGGTAAAAAGAAAGTAAAATCCAGAAAACAGGAACAGATACCTGTATCGGCTATTACCACTCCTCTGGAACAGAATAACGGGCAATAAACAATACAGGATAGTTAAATTATGATTAAAAAAAAATGGCTCTTTTCAACTCCCGGAAGAGGGCAGGATTTTTCTCTTCTGAGAGAAGCCGGTTATCCAAGGCTTATATCACTGGTATTAAATAATAGAGCCATATCTTCTCCGGAACTGGCAGGGAAGTTTTTTTCTCCTGCCATGTCTGATCTGGGAGACCCCTGGTTGCTACCTGATATAGAAAAAGGTATAACACGGGTTATAGAGGCATTAAATAATAAAGAAAAAATAATGGTTTACGGAGATTATGATGTAGATGGTACTACGGGTACTACTATGTTATATATGACTCTGAAAAAACTCGGAGGTTATGTAGACTATTATCTTCCCCACAGGCTTCAAGAAGGTTACGGGTTAAATGTAAAAGCTCTTGAAGCCTTTGCCGGGAATGGCATAAAGCTTATTATAACAGTTGACTGCGGAACTACAAATGTAAAAGAAGTAGAAATTGCCAGATCCCTGGGTATTGATGTCATAATTACGGATCACCATGAGGCAGAGGAAGAAAATATACCTTCTTCCTGTGCACTTATTAATCCCAAGATGAAATATTCTAAATACCCTTTCCCTTACCTTGCAGGTGTGGGAGTGGTTTTAAAATTCATTCAGGCTCTCATATCCCGTTTCCCCTCTCATAACTGGGAAGATTACCTGGGTCTTGCTGCTCTCGGTACTATTGCCGATATAGTTCCCATGGTAAAAGAAAACAGAATTATATCATTCCTCGGATTAAAGCAACTTAACAGATTACCCGGTACAGGTTTAAAGGCCCTTATGGATATTTCGTCCGTAGATAAACTTGATACGAATGGCGTTCTCTTTAAAATAGCCCCCAGGATAAACGCTCTCGGTCGCCTGGATAATGCAGATCTTGCGGTAAAACTTCTTTCTATTGTTGATATGGACGAAGCCAGACAGGTAGCAGCTATAGCAGAAGAAAGAAATAAAGAAAGAAAAACCATTCAGGATAAAATAATGGACGAAGCACTGGAATTTCTGGAAAAGAAGAAGGCAGCGTCCAGTAAAAGTCCTATTATATTATCTTCACAATCATGGCATGTAGGAGTTCTCGGTATTGTTGCATCAAAGCTGGTAGAAAAATATTACAGACCTGTATATCTTATTATGAGTAACGGAGTGGAAGCAAAAGGCTCTGCCAGGGGAATAGAAGGGTTTTCCATATTTGAATCCCTGAGTTACTGTCAGGATATACTCATAAAATTCGGAGGCCATGCCCTGGCCGGAGGTTTTTCTCTCAGTGTTTCCAGGATAGAAGCTTTTATAGAAAAAATGGAAGAATACGTACAGACTCATGTTATGGAAGACATGCTTTCTCCGACAATCAGTATTGAAGGAGAGGCTTATTTCCACGAAATAGATCTGTCTCTTGCAGAACAATTCAAAGCTATGGAGCCCTTTGGCAGTGAAAATTCAGTACCAATATTCTGTTCCCTGGGAGTTCAGGTACTTGATACAAAATTTATGGGAAAAGATGAGGAACATTTCAAACTCATAGTAAGACAGGGAGATGTAACTCATGAAGCAGTAGGTTTTATGATGGGTAAAACTTACAGTCATCTCATAAAACCTGGCTCTCTTATAGATATTGTTTACTCCATAGATATTAATTACTGGCGGGATGAGCCGATTTTAAGACTTACCGTAAAGGATCTTCGCCCTTCGTTACAATCATATATATCCATCTCTTCAAGTGAAAGAAGAAATATTTTTCTGAAAAACAGAGAAGCATCTCTTTCTCCTATGGAAAAATCAATTGTAGATAATTTCCTGGATAAAAAGAAGATTATAGGTAATTTCCACAATTTCAGATCTCTTATAAATGTAATTCATCATCTGATCCTGGTGACTCTTTATCAAAAAAACAACAGACTTCTTATTGTTCATCCCTTAAAATTTGAATCTGCCAGACATTATAACTTTTTAAAAACCTATTTTTCCGCTAAAGGGATAAGAGTCTTTTTATTAAATGGTTCCGTAAATGCCGTAGAAAGAGAAAACCTGCTGGAAAATTTAAAACTGGATTTCCCATGCCTCATAATAACTACCTTTGATTACATGTGGCTTTATAAAGATATTTTCTTCTCCCCTGTAACAGACCTGGTAGTAATAGATGATAATTTGCTTGATTATTCAGGTAATGTATTAATACAGCTGGATGATCTGACAAAAAACAGAGGGTTCTTATTCTGCACATTGAGTTCAAAATTGAGATCACAGGATTTTGTAACAATAAGTACAGGTAAAAAAGAAAAACCCGATATTATCAGATACAGTGATTTTCCGGGTCCATGGTTTTACGAACTCTCAGGGAAAACACTTATAGTCTGTGCAAATGATGAGAAGGTTCTTCATACCAGAGCATTACTGGAACGTCCCGGATATTCTGCAGACATACTTCTGTCCGGAAATAAAGTTAAAGATCAGAAGAAAATACTGGATCGTTTTAAATCAGGAGAAAGTAAATATCTTTTATGTTCCAGTATGTTCCTTTATGAAATTGCTTCGGCTGATAATTTGATTTTATTAAACTGTCCTTTTACGTGGAATGAATTATGTATTGAAATATCCTTATGCAAACATTTATACATGGCTTTTTCGGAAGAAGATATCCGTCATAATATATCTGTAATACAATCACGGATACCTGACAGAAACCTTCTTATCAAGTGTTATAAGCTGCTTAATTCCAGATATAAAAGCGGTTCAATAAATCTATCCTATTCAGACAGCCTGTCCCGGGAGATTATGCCGGAACTGGTTAAAACCTGCCTTGCCATCTTTGAAGAAATAGGGCTCTACAGGGTTTCTTACAGCAGAACAGGTTACTCCCTTACAATGATAGAACATAAAGAAAAACTTGATTTATTGAGTTCACCCTGTTATGTGGAATGTTTAAAACATAGAGAACATTTTGACAAATTATCAGGGTATTTTCTAAAAATAAATCAATTTCTGGAAAGATATATTACACAGTAAAAAGGCAGTATTCATTGCCTGAAACCACAAAAATTAAAGAGAGAGGTGTTTTATATGGATTTAAAAAAATTTATAAGAGACATACCGGATTTCCCCAAAGCCGGTATATTATTTAAAGATATTACTACTCTGCTCAATGACAGTAATGCCTTTAAATATGCCGTAGATCAATTTGTAGCTCATTATAAAGGACAGAAAATAGATTATATTGCCGCAGTTGAAGCAAGAGGATATATTATGGGAGGTGCTCTGGCTTATATCATGGACACAGGGTTTGTTCCAGTCAGAAAGCCGGGAAAACTTCCCTATGAAGTTAATTCAATAGAATATACCCTTGAGTACGGATCCAATATTCTGGAGGTACATAAAGATGCAATCAAAGAAGGAAGCAATGTACTCGTATTTGACGATTTAATTGCCACAGGAGGTTCCGCTCTGGCAACAGCCAGATTAATAAAGCAACTGGGCGGTCATGTGGCGGGCTGCGCATTTATTATAGAGCTTTTAGAGCTTAAAGGCAGAGAGACACTTCAGGAGTATGATGTATTTTCTCTGATAGCATATTAGTGAAAAGTGAAAAGTGAAAAGTAAGTAATATCTTATTCTATTCACTTTTCACTTTTCACTTTATGTATATATTTAAGTTATTTAAATTTCTACTTCTTCCTCTATATCTTCTCTTGTATCTTGTTCCTCTGCAGGCATTTCAATAATCTCATTTAATATATCCCGAAAATCCTTCCAGCCGCTTTCAGGAATTATTATAAAGGATCTCTTTTTTCCGGATTCTGTTATTTTTAAATACTTTCCATTGGGATTTGCTTTGAGATCAAAAAAGAAGAGCTTATGTTCTATCTTAATTTTCCTGCTTAGAATTTCTTGGTCCATGTCCTTACCTCCATAAAATTAAATTTCCGCCACTTGAAATAAGTATTTCTCTATTTCAGAAAATTCTCCTTCTAAACTTAAAAGGGTGATATAATTATTTTGTCTCATATCCTTTCCAATCCCTGCTCACCGCCTGTTGATTACAAAATATTACAGTCTTCCCTTTTTAAATCTATCTAAAAAAGACAGAAAGGACTGTTTCTTTACAGGCTCATCATTTTCAAACAATTTGCTCTCCCCTAAAAGGTCTTCTGCATAAAGGTCATAGGTATCATCCGATTTCTTTACAATCTCTTTATGAGATTCTACAAGAAGTTTCTGTTCAAGATCAATCTTTGCATCCACAAAGGAAAGTATTTTATCCTTCGTATCAAGAAGGGTTGTATTAACAGACAGTAATTGCATAAAACTGGCATCACCCATTATATCGCCGCCTGTATAACGTCTTTCCAGTTCATACTCAGTCTTTTTGAAACCTTTTTTATGTTTTTCAATAATATGAAAACTTCTGGGAATCATGCCCGGATATTCTGCATCTATGATTAACTTTTTATCAGGTGATAAATCAATTACCTTACCTTCTATATCTTCCGTTTTTTCCCTGTTCAGAAGCTCATGGACTTTCTCAAAACTCTTCACATGCTCATCAATCTTATTTTTATCCCTGAGGCTTAAAAGCTTTTTCAAAAGAGGTGGCTCTTTATCATAGGAAGTAATTTCTGCCATATAACCTCTCACATAATCGGCATGTTTTTCATACAGTTCTCTATTTTCCGATTTTTTTATTTCTTTTGTGTCAACCTCTTTAATATATCCTCCCAGGCAATCGATCTGAGCTTCTTTTAATTTAACAGATTTATCTCTCGTATTTAAAAGGGTATGATTGACTGTAAGAAGAGCTTTACTGTAACATGAATCCGAGAAACCGGACGGGGCGCCTGTAAATTTTTTTTCCATCTTATAATCTATCTTCGATATCTTACCGGAACTTTTTTCCAGTATATTCAGCTCTGTAGAATGGGCATCAGGTTTATATTTATTTATAACTACAGTAGTCTGAGGAGAAAGATTAAATTCAATATTCTGCCCGCTGTCAAGGCGGGATTTATATCTATTTGCCATATGAAGTATTTTTTCAAAATTTTCTTTATATTTAT
>JBEHWO010000183.1:0-12734 GCA_040217695.1 Vulcanimicrobiota bacterium
GTTCCGGTTCAACTGTTCATAACCATCTGTGTAATCTGGAAAAAAAAGGTTATATAAAAAGAGAAGCAGGTAAATCAAGATCAATCACTCTGATTAAAGAAAAAAAAATATCCAGGCATATATACCGGAAGGAAATGTTAACTATTATAAACCATCCTTTACTGCTTCAGGTGTCCAAAAACAGAATTATAACAAATCTTTATCAGATAATCTCGGGACTTGATGAGGAAGAAATAATAGCCTTTTATGTTCAGGGAGATTTTTTATCGGAAATAGGAATACACAATGAATATATAATTCTTATAAAAGAAGAAAGTAACTTCAAAAAAAATGATCTTGTTCTTATACCGGTAGCAGACAAGGAAATTATTACAGGTTACTATCAGGACAGGACAAAAACCCATTATAATATAAAATTAAATGATGGTACATTGATCAGTACTGGTTGCAGAAATTTCATAGCAAAAGTTCTGGATATTTTAATTATGGAGGTATAATTCTGGCAAATCTAATATTACATACTCCTTTAATATGGTGTTTAATCATAACAGGCTCTATAGGGTTTACCTATATAGCCATAAGAGACATGTTATGGAGTATGGCTGTATTACTTTTCTTCCTTGTATTTCCGGTGTCTATCAACCTGGGATATACAAAGATTGAGCCCCATGAAATAATGCTTGTTTTACTCACCTCTGTATATATAGCAAAAAACTTTAAAAAAGGTTTTACATTTAATAAAGGCTGCTTTGAATTACCTCTCCTGTGTTTTATTATAGCATCTGCCATTTCCTCACTTGCTTCTGTCAATATAGTTGCTTCTGTAAAAGAGATATTAAAATTAACAGAATATTTTCTTATATATATTCTGTCAATAAATATACTTGCCAGAAAACCTTCCGGAGCCAGATGGTTATTTCTTGTAATGGTATACATAGCCATAATGGTTTGTACCTATGGTTTTATAATAGACAGTATCTATATAAACAGAAATACATCAAGAGCCACATTTATTCATTATAATATATACGGAGGATATATAAATCTCTTCCTTCCTTTTTCAATAGCTTTTATTTTTTTTCAAAAAAATTTTTCACTAAAAGATACGATTTTATGGATAATTACAGGTGTAATAATGTTGGCAGCTCTGGCCCTGTCTCTATCGAGAGGGGCGTGGGTTGCTTTCTTTTCCGTCATGGTATTTTATGTAATATTAAAAGGTAATAAAAAAATCTACTTTATTGCATTAATATTACTTTTACTGGCAACAATTTTATTACCTCTCGTCGCTCCGAATTTCATCTTTGTGAGATTTGTATCCATGTTTAACTATAACTCGGATATAGCTATTTTACATAGATTTAATTTATGGAAAAGCTGTTTTAATATGTTTATATCAAGTCCGCTCATAGGTACAGGCACAGGTAATTTTGACTGGGTTTACCCTTCTCATGCAATAAAAGGATTATCTTACTCCCTTGTGGCAAACCATGCCAATAATATGTATATAAATATTCTCGCAGAAACAGGTATTCTTGGATTTATAACTTTTTCCTGGTTCTTTATAGTTCTCTGGAAAAAAGCTTTTGATTTTTACAGTTCCGGTAACAATCATGCCTTTGCTACAGGATTTCTGGGAATTTTACTTACTATTTCAATTCATGGCCTGTTTGATTATATCCTCTATCATCCGTCAATGGCCCTGAATTTTATGGTTATAATGGCAATTTTTTCTACGGAAATGAATAAAGTGAATAGTGAAAAGTGAAAAACTGGATCTTACCTGCTTTTCACTTTTCACTTCTCACTAATAAATTGTTGCAATTAGTAATACAGTATAATATAATATTGTGGCAGGGACGACTCTGACAATATAAATCTCCGAGGCCTTTATATTATGCATAAACAGCATGAACTTTTTTTCAAAGTAATCACAGGTATCCTGGATATATTCATAGTTATTTTTTCCTATATAGTAGCCTATACGATTCGTCTCAATTTTTTCCCGACACCTCTCTTAAATCAGTCAGGATATATATCGCCTCCATATGGACTTGCTCTGTTTTTTACAATCACCTGGATAACGGTTTTTATTTCTCTCGGACTCTATAAAACATACAGAACAAAAAGCCTTTTAACTGAACTCATAGATATATTCAAAGCCGTCTCTCTCGGAGTACTTGTTACGGGAGTAAGCGTTTTCTTCTTTAAACTGATTTTCGTAAGCCGTGCCATAATAATTTTATTCTGGTTTTTCTCCATACTTTTCCTCTCTGCAGAGAGGGTTACAATGAGATATGTCCTCAGGGTTTATCGAAGAAAAGGTTATAATTACAGAATGATCCTTATAGCAGGCACAGGAAAAAGAGCAAAAGAATTTCTCCGGGTAGTTAATGAAAATAAAGACTGGGGACTTAAAGTCATAGGTTTTTTGAGTTCAAAAAAGAATATGTCCGGAAAAAATATAATGAATTACCCTGTTCTGGGCTCATTTAACGATGCCCATAAAATTATTTCAAAAAGTGTTGTAGATATAATCGTACTGGCTCCTTCAATCAAAAATCTCGAAACCATGTCAGATCTTATAAAGATCTGTGAAATAGAAGGTATTGATACATATGTAATGTCGAATTTTCTTGGTCTTTCCTTTGCCGAAATGAAACTTGAAAATTTTCACGGACTTCCTATGTTATTATTTCATACAACACCACATGACCAGTGGAAGCTGTTAATGAAAAGGATTATAGATGTTTTCATATCGACAATTGCTCTCATATTATGTTCCCCTCTTTTTATTCTCATAGCAATATTAATAAAACTCAACAGTAAAGGGCCTGTATTCTTCAGCCAGATAAGAGCAGGTCTGAACGGCAGAAAATTCAGGCTATATAAATTCAGAACAATGGAAGAAGGAGCAGAAGAAAAAATAGAAGAATTAAGAAAATACAATGAAATGACTGAACCTGTATTTAAAATGAAAGACGATCCCAGGGTTACAGGCACAGGAACAATACTGAGAAAGACAAGCCTCGATGAACTTCCCCAGCTATACAATGTGTGGAAAGGAGAAATGAGCATTGTAGGCCCCCGCCCTCCCATACCGGAAGAAGTGGAAAAATATAAAAGATGGCAGAGAAGAAGACTCAGCATGAAACCGGGCCTTACCTGTCTGTGGCAGGTAAACGGTAGAAACAATATAGATTTTGATCAATGGATGAAACTGGATCTTGAATATATAGATAACTGGTCACTTGCGCTTGACGTAAAGATTATTTTAAAGACATTTCCTGTTATACTTATGGGGACAGGAGCACAGTAATCAGTGAGCAGTAATCAGTGACCAGTGAATGGTGAATAGTGAGTCGTGAAAAATGAGAAACTATTCCTCTCTTCACCCTTCACCCTTCACCCTTCACGATTCTCATATAAAAAGGAGCTAAATTATTATATTAACTATGAATAATATCAAAGAAAAAATAGAAAAACTTTTACTTCCTTCCGTAGAAAAACCGGAACGGTACATAGGACAGGAAGTAAATTCATTTATAAAGCCGAAAGAAGGTTCTGTCAGTATAGCACTGGCATTTCCAGATGTTTACGAAGTGGGCTTTTCAAATATAGGCTTTAAAATACTTTACCACCTGATAAACAGAGAGGAAAAATTCCTTGCAGAAAGAGCCTATTGCCCGTGGTTTGACGCAGAAGCGATTATGATAAAAGAAGATATACCACTTACTACAGTTGAAACATGGACGCCTCTTAAAGAACTGGATATAATCGGTTTTACCCTGCAGCATGAACTGACCTATACAAATATAATCAGCATGCTCTCTCTGAGCCATATTCCCCTGAGCTCCTGTGAGAGACCTGATGGTCCTCTTGTAATAGCAGGTGGCTCAGGTTCATTTAATTCGGCACCGATCGATAATTTCATAGATCTCTTCGTTCTGGGCGAAGGAGAAGAAGTCATACTGGAAATACTGGAAGCATTTTACAGATGGAAATTTTTGGAAAAGGGTACAAAAATAGAATTACTTAAGAGATTATCAAAGATTGCCGGTGTTTATGTACCTTCTTTTTATGAAATAACCTATCATTCGTCAGGTGAAATAGAGAGAGTTATACAAAAAGAAGGACCTGATAAAGTAGAGAAAAGAGTGGTATCGGATCTCGATAAAACCTTTTTCCCTGAAAAAATCCTTACCCCTCTTATGGAGGTTATCCATGACAGAGCAGTGATAGAAATATTCAGAGGATGCACCAGAGGCTGCAGGTTCTGTCAGGCAGGGTATATCTATCGTCCTGTAAGAGAAAGAAGTCTTCAGACCTGTCTGGATCTTGCACAGAAACTCCTCGATAATACGGGTTACCCGGATCTGTCCCTCTCTTCACTGAGTACCACTGATTATTCATCAATTGAAATGTTACTGAAAAATCTCATGCATTCACAAAAACATGATAAAATAGCCATATCACTGCCATCTATGAGAATTGATACATTTTCCGCAAAACTGGCAGAAGAGGTTCAAAAGGTAAGAAAAACAGGTTTTACCTTTGCTCCTGAAGCAGGAAGCGAACGATTGAGAAGGGTAATAAACAAACAGGTTACAGAAGAAGATCTGCTGAAAACAGTAGAAGCAACATTATCTGCCGGATGGGATAAATTAAAACTTTATTTTATGATAGGCCTTCCGACAGAAACAGAGGAAGATCTCGAAGAAATAGTAAAACTTATAAAAAAAGTTTTTACTATTGGAAAGAAATATAAATTATCCAGAATATCTGTTGCATTTTCATCCTTTGTACCGAAACCTCATACACCTTTTCAATGGGAAGGTCAGGACAGTATGGAACGATTGAAAGAAAAACAGAATTTTCTATTTAAAAATTTAAAAACAGGAAAAGAACAGAAGAAAATTTTTATAAATTTCCATAAAAGAGAACAGAGCTTTATAGAAGCAGTATTTGCAAGAGGAGACAGGAGACTCGGAGAAGTTTTATTAAAAGCCCGGGAACTGGGATGCCGTTTCGATAACTGGTCCGATTATTTCAGATTCGATCTATGGCAGGAAGCATTTAACAGTGCGAATATTTCTCCTTCTTTTTATGCAAACAGAGCAAGAAAAGAGGAAGAAATACTGCCATGGGATCACATATCTTCAGGTATAGATAAAGCATTTCTTCTTGATGAAAGGAAAAAAGCTTTAGAATATTTGGAAACAAAAGACTGTCGATTTTCCGAATGTTCTCAATGCGGTGTGTGTCAGAGCCTGGGCGTTACAAATAAACTATATCCTCAATCAGAAAAAATTCCTGATATAAAGCCTCAAAAAGAAATATCGGAAGTAACAGAAAATAAAACCCTTATAAGATTTAACTTTGAGAAAATTGATAAAACAAAATTCATTTCTCACCTGGGGCTCATAAGAATCATGGAAAGAGCCGTGAGATTTACCGGTTTACCTGTAGCCTTCTCTCAGGGTTTTAATCCGAAACCTAAAATCGCCCTGGGGCCTCCACTGTCATCAGGTATAGAAAGCTACAGTGAATGGGGAGACATTGTAATGGCACAGCCGGTAGATACTGAATTATTTCAGAAGGAAATCAACAGATTTCTCCCGGAAGGTATGAAAGTGCTTCAATGCAGCATTATCCCGTTAAAATCCCCTGCCCTGAATGCAATGATTAAAATCGGAGTTTACAGTATAGAGTGTTCGGGAGAAAAAGATAAAATAGAAGATTTTTTGAAGCAAGATGAAATACTGTTTAAAAAAGTAAGAAAAAAAGGAACAAAAACTATAGATATAAAACCTCTTATAAAGAAACTGGAGATCAGGGAAGTAAATAATGATAAAATCTCTATGGAGTTATGGATCAATATGGAAGAAGGAGGAACGATAAAACCGCAGGAAGTTATAAAGGTAATGAATGATTCCGGAATAAATTTAAGTATAGAAAAGATATGCCGTATGAAATTATTGACTGTTGACGGGAAGAGCCCGCTGGAAAATTATTAAAAAGGAAATTATATGATTGAAATTTATAAAACAATTCAGGGAAGGCACTCCCAGTTTATAGAAGAATCTCTCAAACATGTATGGCCGAAAGGGAAAATTCATTCGACTTTCTTCGGCCAGCTATTTTATATTGAAGGAGAAAAACCGTTTACGGTAAATTTTCTGATTGCAGTGCAACACATTTTATCCATACATATGTCTGCTTTCTGGGAAGAATCTCCTGCCAAAGATGACCTGGGTACACGGTTTATAAAACTGGCAGAACCTGCTTATGGTTCATGGATAAACATGGTCAATCCTACTGAACAGGAAATTCAATATGTCTGCAACTGTACAAATGTAACCCAGGACTTTATAAAAGCCGCTCTCGATGAGGAAGAAAGACCGAGAATTGATATGGAAGACAACCAGTTGCTTATATTATGCCAGATACCTGTAGTGGAATCTTCAGGAAAACACATGGATTTCTACAGCACAATTCCTCTTGGAATCCTGATAAACGGTCAGTATATTATTACCGTATCTTTACGAGAAAATCCGATACTTAAAAGTTTCATAGAGGGGAAAGTAAAAACCTTTTATAGCTTTAAGAGAACAAGATTTCTTTTTCAAATTCTGTACAAAATCTCAATCTATTATCTCCAGTATCTGAGAAATATAGATAAAATAAGTGACAAAATAGAAAAGGAATTACATAAATCTCTCAGGAACCAGGAACTGGTAGATCTTTTCAGCCTTGAAAAATCACTTGTATATTTTTCAACTTCATTGAAAGGTAATGAAATGGTTCTTGAGAAAATCCTGAAATTTAAATTCCCTCAGATAAAAATGTACGAAGACGATAAAGATCTTCTGGAAGATGTTATTACAGAAATAAAACAGGCCATAGATATGACAAATATATACAGTAATATCCTGAGCGGAACAAGAGGAGCCTATGCGTCAATAATTTCCAACAACCTGAATATAGTCATGAAATTTCTCACATCAATGACCATTATACTGGCAATACCGACTATGATTTCCAGTTTTTTCGGCATGAATGTAGGTGTTCCTCTTGCAACTCATCCCTATGCCTTCATCATAATTTTTATAGTGGCTCTCATATTTTCATTAATATGGGGCTACATTTTAATGAGAAAAGGTATGTTGTAAAGAAGTGAGACGTGAGAAGTGAGAAGTGAGTGGTGAAACCACCCGTTACGCGTCACGATTCCCATATAAATAATTATACCTTCCGAATAAGAAGGAATTTTGCAATGTAATTACGAAGTATAAAATGAAAATAGATCAGTGACTGAAGATCATTAAAAATTCTACTCACTACTCACTATTCACTATTTTAATATAAACTGTAACGGAGATTATAAAAACTCATACTATGACGAAAGAAATACTGGTTAATATAGATAAGATGGAAAACAGAGTTGCCATCCTCGAAGACGGAGAGCTTTCGGAAATACATATTTCCAGAGAAGAAAGGATTGTAGGAAGCATATATAAAGGAAGGGTAACCAATGTCCTGGAGGGAATGCAGGCAGCATTTATAGATATAGGCCTGGAAAAAAATGCCTTTCTCTGCCTTGAAGATGCCATATCAAATGTAAGTCATGATGATGAAGATTTACTTGAAGAAGTAAAAGAAATATCTATAAAAGATATATTGAAAACAAATCAAGAAATACTTGTACAGATAATCAAAGAACCAATAGGGACAAAAGGCCCGAGAGTATCCGCTCATATAACACTTCCGGGACGATTTCTCGTACTGCTACCTATGGCAAATTATACAGGAGTCTCCAGAAGAATAGAGTGTCAGGCAGAAAGAGAAAGGGTTAAAAAAATCGTATCAAATATAAAACCTGATAATATGGGAGTTATCATAAGGACTGTTGCTGAAGGCAGAGAAGAAGAAGATTTTAAAAGAGATCTTGATTTACTCCTGAAATTATGGAAAAAAATCAGAGAAAAAAGTAATGAAAGTCTCTCCCCTCTATGTATACACCAGGATCTGAGTCTCGTATATAAAATCATAAGAGATGTTCTTGATAGCAATACAGAGCGCTTTATTATAGACTCCAAGGAAGAATATGCAAAAATCAAAGAATTAGTGGAAGTAATATCGCCAAACCTTAAATCCAAAATAAAGCTCTATACGGGGAAAAGAGCACTTTTTGACATCTATGGACTGGAAAAAAAGATTGAAGATGCTACAAAAAGCAAAATATGGCTGGATTCAGGAGGTTACATCATAATAGAACAAACAGAAGCACTGACAGTCATAGACGTAAATACAGGCAAATTTGTAGGTTCAAAAAGTCTTGAAGATACAATATTGAAAACAAACCTTGAAGCAGTAGAAAAGATTGCCAGGGAAATAAGATTGAGGGATATAGGAGGTATCGTAATAGTAGATTTTATAGATATGGAAAACATATCTCACAGAAGTCTTATATTAAAAGAATTAACAGAAGCAGTAAAAAAAGACAGAACCAAAACCAATGTAATAGAAATGACCGGCCTCGGTCTCGTGGAAATTACAAGGAAAAGAATTTCCCAGGATCTGGATAATGTATTAAAAGAACCATGCCCTTATTGCAAGGGAGAAGGTAAAATGCTTTCACCTAAAAGCATAAGCATAAAAATCGAAAGGGAAATCAGAAGACAGAACCTGGAAAACAGAGGAGATGCCATTAAAGTAGTGGTAAATCCTGAAGTAGGTATGCTCCTCCTGGGATGGGAAGGAGAAAGAATAGAGCAGCTACAAAAAGACGTTGAAAAAAAAATATATCTGTATATAAATGAAAATCAACATATAAAAAAATATCACATTCAATTCGGAACAACAGAAAAAATAGAAGAAGAATGTTCTATACCCAGAGAAGGAGAAGAGATAGAAGTGGAGATAGAAGATACACATCTATTAAACTTCCAGAATGGCATGACCTGTATAAAAGGTCATATAATACAGGTAACAGGCGGAGGAAATTTGAAAGGAAAAAAAGCAAAAGTTAAAATAACCAGAGCGTTGCCTTACTTCTCCAGAGCAGTTTTATCTTGACAAATTTAATGTTAATATGATATTATCATACTCTAAAAGACATGACCGGATCGGTCACAGGTAGTTTGAGATTTTACTTTCAGTCAATGCTCAAACTTCCATCATTTTTATATAAAACTTTAGGGATAAAAGAACGGAGGAAATTAAAGTGGAGTATGCTGTCATAGAAACAGGTGGAAAACAATTTAAAGTACATCCTGGAGATGTCCTTAATATAGAGAAGCTTGAAAAACAGATAGGTGAAAAAGTTACCTTCGATAAAGTATTGCTCTATACAAAAGATAGTGAATCAAAAGTAGGAAGACCTTATGTGGAGAATATTACCGTTCAGGCAGAGGTTGTAGAACAGCTCAGAGGTAAAAAAATTATAGTCTTCAGATACAAAGCTAAAAAGAGAATCAGAAGAAAACAGGGACATCGCCAGTATTATACAAGAGTGAAAATAGAGAACATTGCAGCATAAATGTTGCATGTAAAGATTTACAGGGATAAAAATAAACAGATTAGAAGTTACGAAGCAAGTGGGCACTGTGAGTTTGAAGAAAAAGGGAAGGACATAGTCTGTTCAGGAGCTTCCACTTTGCTTCAGGTTTCTATTCTAGGAATGAATAAATATTGTAATATAAAACCGGAAATAAATATTTCCGAAGGAAATTTAATCTGTATTATTCCTGAATTAAAAGATACTCTTATAGAAAGAGATGTTCAGACCATACTGGAAACAATGGTTATAGGCCTGATGGAAATAGAAAAACAGTATCCTGAGTATCTTAAAGTGATGCAGCTCTAGATGAGGAGAGAATTATGTTGTCTCAAAGATTTCTGGAAGAGCTTCTAATTTTAGCAGTGAAAAGGGTGGTTAATGTGTCAGAAAAAAATTCATCTGTAGAAATACAGGAAGAAGAGAGTAAAATTAAAGAAAAAGACGAAGATGAATTTTCATTAAGTACGATGTTTGGTGTGGCATTAATAGGTGCAGCCACATCTGCTACTCTTTATTACATTTACACACAGTTAAGCAAAGAAACAAAAGCCTCTCTGAAGGATATAGTCATAGGCAGTGTTACAAAAAAGCTTGTAAGCTTAACATGTGAAGAAAACAATTCTAAATGAAATTTTATATAATAGCAATATGTTCGTTGATACTCGATCAACTGACTAAATTTTTGATTCTCAATAAATTTTCCGGTTTACCTCAAGGGTATTCTGTGAAAATAATAGGTGATTTTTTTGTACTGACACTGGTAAGAAACGAAGGCACAGCATTCGGTATGAAGTTAATAACATCACCATGGCCTGTTCTTGTATCTACTTTATTTGTTTTCGGCCTCCTTACATATTATGTAATAAATAAATGTAAAGAGCCTTTTTTATTGTACGGACTTTCCCTTATTCTCGGAGGAGCGGTAGGTAATCTGATTGATAGATTCAGATTTAAATCTGTAACAGATTTTCTTCATTTCAGTTTCTGGCCCGTATTCAATGTGGCCGATATAGCAATTACCGTTGGAGTAGGCCTGATAATAATCAATCTCCTCTTTTATTCCGGGGAAAAAAAAACAAATCAAATAGAACCTGAGCATGCCGGCTAAACGGGAGTGATTGCATGCACAGAATATTATTCACGTTACAACTTCCCTATATAGGCCCTCTGGATATTTATACCTATGGAGTAGTAATGGTTATAGGATTTGTCATTGCACTTACGTGGGCACTGAAATATTCCAAACCGAAAGATATAAAACCTGAAGAAGTAATGGATTTTAGTATATATCTCCTTATCAGCGGTATAATAGGGGCAAGACTCATACATGTTATTATAAACTATCATGAATACAGTCTGTCCGATCCTCTTACAATAATCAATCTGCGCAAGGGAGGCCTTGCCTGGTACGGTGCACTTATAGGTGCCATAGCAGGAGGGTTCATTTACTCTAAAGTATCTAAAATTTCCTTCTGGAAACTTGCCGATATGGTGTCTGCTCCTTCAATGGTAGGGCTTGCCATAGGAAGAATTGGCTGCTTTTTGAACGGTTGCTGTTACGGAAAACCTACGGATCTTCCTTGGGGAGTGGAGTTTCCCGATGCATATCCGCCGGGAACCCAGCGTCATCCGACTCAGATCTATGAATCACTGCTTGATCTGACAGTATTTTATATACTCCATAAAGTCATAGATAAAAAGAAAAAATTTTACGGAGAAACCTTCTGTTATTTTATAGCCCTTTATTCACTTGTAAGATTTATAGTGGAATTTTTCAGAGAAACCTTTTCTTCCATACCTCCTGTTATGGGAATGACTGTAGCACAACTAACAGGTATAGGTCTCATTATTATAATAACGATAATAGGCATAAAAATATCAACATTACAGTCATGTAAGGTAACATCAAATGAGAAAAATATATCGGCATCTTTGAAAAAAAATCCTGTCAAAGAAAGCCCCGGTATTGAAGACGAAGATATAATGATATGTAAAAATGTGAAGGGCGAAGGGTAAAAGTGATATTTAATATACATCACGCATCACTCATTACGCATTACGCATGACGAATACATATAACTTCAAAATCTCCCAGAATATAAAAAAAGAACGTATAGATATTTTTCTCTCCCGGGAACTTTCCATCACAAGAACAAATGCCCGGAATCTTATAAATTCAGGTTATGTTCTGTTAAACGGAAAAGAGGCAAAACCTTCGGCTCAGGTCAGGCTGAACGATGAAATTAATGCTTATATGCCCGAGGTAAAAGAGATAGGATTGATCCCCCAGGAAATATCTCTGGACATAATCTTTCAGGACGAACATGTAATTGTAATAAATAAACCTGCCGGACTTGTAGTCCATCCCGCAAAAGGCCATCAGGATAATACACTTGTAAATGCAATATTGTTTCACTGTCATGATTTACAGGGTATACAGGGTGAGTTAAGGCCCGGTATAGTTCATCGTCTGGACAAAGATACGTCAGGTGTAATGGTAATAGCGAAAAATGAAGATGCCCATCATTCTCTGGCAGGACAGATAAAGGACAGGAACGTTTCAAAAGAATATATGGCCATTGTAAAAGGAATCCCTGTTCCTCCGAAAGGTATGATAAATGCACCCGTAGGAAGACATCCTGTACACAGAAAAAAAATGGCTGTTGTAGAAGGCGGGAAAAAAGCCATTACCCGTTATACAGTAGAAAAAGAATTTACCGGTTTTTCTCTTTTAAAGGTAAAACCCCTCACGGGAAGAACACATCAGATAAGGGTACATCTGACTCATATAGGATTTCCCATACTCGGCGATCCAGTTTACGGAAGACAAAAAAACGCTTTTGGCCTTACCAGACAGGCTCTTCATGCAAGTAAATTCGGTTTTACCCATCCTGCGACGAAAGAATGGATGGAATTCACGGCACCGCTTGCAGAAGATATGAAAAATATTTTAGAGTTACTCGGAAATAGTGAGTAGTGAGTCGTGAATAGTGAATAGTGAGTAGGGGCGAACCACTGTGTTCGCCCGGTACCGGTGAAAATACGCATTACAAACCACCTGTCACGCGTTACGCGTTACGCGTCACGATTTTAATAAAATGAAAGGAATAGATCATGGAAAAAGAACCTGGAAAATTCAAATTCGAATTATTATATAAAAGCACTGAAAACA
>JBEHWO010000184.1:0-12726 GCA_040217695.1 Vulcanimicrobiota bacterium
ATCCTCGCGTCACGCGTCACGCGTCACGATTATTATGAGAGGAGTTTTAATATAATGAACCATCTGCTTCCAGGAATCAATGATCCCGGAGATTTAAAATCTCTTTCCGCTGCAGAACTTGAAGCTCTGTCATCTGAAATAAGACAGAATATAATTGAAGTGGTATCAGATACAGGAGGACATCTTGGATCTAATCTTGGAGTAGTGGAGCTTACAGTTGCTTTACACAGAATCTTTAACAGTCCTGACGATAAGATTATATGGGATGTAGGCCATCAGTGTTATACCCATAAAATTCTGACAGGTAGAAAAAACTCTTTTCATACTCTGAGACAGCCGGGAGGTATCTGCGGATTTCCCAGAAGGGAAGAAAGTCCTCATGATCATTTCAATACAGGCCATACAAGCACATCCATATCTATGGCCCTGGGGCTTTCAAAAGCAGGTGAACTCTGCGGAAAAAACAATCATTACATTGCAGTCATAGGCGACGGAGCCATGACCGGTGGCATGGCTTTTGAAGCTTTAAATCATGCAGGTCATATAGGTGCAAATATTATTATAGTCTTAAATGACAATACTATGTCAATTTCACCGAATGTAGGTGCCATGTCCCGTTATCTTAACCAGATGCGTATGGCTCCTACATACAAGAAACTCAGGGAAGACATAGATGGCATGATAGCACGTATACCTGCCATAGGCCCCACTATGTGGCTTACCACACAGAAACTGGAAAAAAGTATAAAACAGCTTCTTGTCCATGGTATGTTATTTGAAACGCTGGGGTTTACCTATCTCGGACCTTTTGACGGACATAACATTCCTCTTCTTCTGGAAACTTTTGAAAAGGCCAAAACCATGAAAGGCCCCAGATTTATTCATGTTCTTACCAAAAAAGGTAAAGGGTATATTCATGCAGAACAGGATCCTACATGTCTTCATGGCACATCACCATTTCATATAGAAACAGGAAAACCGAGAAAGAAAAAGGTGAGGATAACCTATTCCGAATCGTTCGGAAAATCTCTCGTAAAGATGGCAGAAAAGGATTCTTCTATAGTAGCTATAACTGCTGCCATGCCTGACGGGACAGGACTGTCTGATTTTGCCAGGAAATTTCCCCATAGATTTTTTGATGTAGGTATAGCAGAACAGCATGCCGTATCTCTTGCTTCAGGCCTTGCTGCAAACGGAGCAAGACCGGTAGTCGCAATCTATTCAACCTTTTTACAGCGTGCTTTTGATCAGATTATTCTGGATGTATGTCTTTCAAATCTCCCTGTTACATTCTGTCTTGACAGAGCCGGTCTTGTCGGAGATGACGGCCCCACACATCATGGTGTTTTTGATATATCTTATTTAAGGTGTATCCCCAATCTTACCATTATGTCACCCAAGGATGAAGATGAAATGCAGGATATGCTTTATACTGCACTGAAACATGACGGACCATGTGCCATAAGATATCCCAGAAGTGAAGTTCTGGGTGTGCCGGTGAAAAAAAATCCTGAAGCTATTCCTTATGGTAAGGGTGAAATTTTGAAGGATGGCCGTAGTCTCGTTATTATGGCTGCAGGGAATATGGTAAGGACTGCTCTTGATGCAGCAGTTCTGCTGGAAAAAGAAGATATTTCTACAAAGGTTATAAATCTGCGATTTATAAAACCTCTTGATGAAGAATTGATACTGAATTCTGCCATTGAATGCAAACATATAATTACTGTTGAAGATAATGTACTGGCCGGCGGCCTTGGAAGTGAGGTTATGGAAGTACTGGAGAGAAATGAAATAGATAATATTAAACTGAGCAGAACAGGTATACCGGATTCCTTTATAGATGCAGGATCCACAAAGATTTTATATGAAAAATGCGGACTTTACCCTGCAGGAATAGCAAATAAGGCAAAGAAAATGTTATCCCGTGAAATCAGTTTCAGTGTTCGTGAGAGAGTTTAGTGAGTAGTGAATAGTGAGTAGTGAGTGGAATGTATCTTCTATTCACCATTCACTACTCACCACTCACTAAATTTATTTTTTCCCTGTTTTTGCCTTTAAATCCTGAAGAAAAGCAGGATTTATTTCGTAATTTAATCTCATCATAGTATTTATATCATTCCAGGCTCTGTCATAATCACCGGCATGAAAATATGTAAGACTTCGATTATAGAGTGCTTCTTTATTATACGCCTCTATGGATAATATCTTTGTAAAATCCTCTATTGCTTTATCATAATTTTTCATCATCCCGTATATTATTCCTCTGTTCCGATAAGGTTCAATAGAGTCCGGGTCTAACTTTATAGCCATAGTATAATCTTCTATGGCTCTGTTATAATTTCCTATGGCACTGTAAGAAAGTCCGCGATTTTTATAAATTTTCGAGGCACGATTAATTTCCAATGCCCTGTTATAGTCTTCTATAGCTCTGTCATATTGTCCCAGTCTGTAATAAATATTGCCGCGGTTATTATAGGCTTCATCATACAGAGTATGTATCTTTATCGCCTGTGTGAAATCGTCCAGTGCTTTAAGATAATCTTCATTCTGATCGTAGATCATCCCTCTGTTGTAATAAGCTTCTGCTACGGGATATTTTTCTATAGTATCATTCCAGAGTGTCATACTGTCTTTCCATATTTTACATCTTTCCATTGTTAAAAAAGATAGATTGAATGCCACTGTCATCAGTAATATTATTATGAAGGTTTTTTTTCTTCCGGAGTTATTATGGTGATAATACCAGTTAATAAAAACTCCTGTAATATAAAACAGTCCCAGTGAGGGAATATAACTGTATCGATCTGCAGCTATTCCGGGAGGAACAGGCAGGATCTGTATGGCAGGTAATATGGTTATTACATAAAATAAAAGAGCAAAAAGTATTTTTTCTCTGTGTTTTAATAACGGTATGATTACAAGTGTAAACAAAAACAGTATAAGAGGGGAAATCATGAAAATTAAAGGAAGATCTTTACCGGGAGGATGGGGATAAATAGCTGATAATTTAAATGGTACAAGTAATTTAACTGGATAGAAACATATGAGACCGTAACTGGCAATAAAAATATTATGTATAAAAGAAGGCTGAGGTTCCGGTAATTTATTGGTGACTGCAATAATAAATGTAATGATAAAAAAAATGAAAGATAATATAATGTAGGGGATTTTTTCTATGAGAACGTTTATATCAAGTTTACGTTTTATATACAGATAATCATAGAGGATTAAAATAACAGGCAATGTAATTCCCATAGGCTTTCCCAGGAGAGATAATAAGAATGAAACCACTGATATATAATAATAAAACTTATTTCTCTTTTGCAAATAATATACATAACCTGTAAGTGAACCAAGAAAAAAGAAACTGTAAAGTAAATCTTTTCTCTCTGAAATCCAGGCTACTGATTCAACATGAAGTGGATGTATGCCGAACAGCAGGCTTACCAAAAAGGATATTAATTTATTCCTGCACATAAGGTATATCAGACAGAATACCAGTATACAATTCAACAGATGAATGATAAGGTTCGTTGCATGGTAACCCCCGGGATTGAGGCCGAAGAAATAATATTCCAGGGCAAAGGATAAAACAGGAAGGGGCGTATAAAGGGTTTTTACGAGAGGATCATCTCTGTCAGATCCTGAAAAGGAAAATATATTCTTTATGTTTGCCAGTGTCAGTTCTCTGATATTTTTATTACCTGTTACATAAAAATTGTCATCCCAGTTTGTGAAATCATTCCGGAGACATGGATAAAAGGATATAAAAGTTACAGCCACTATTATAAGTAATAGTATTGATTTTTTTTGTAGTGCAGAGAATATACTTTTAAACACCTGTATATTTTAATATATTATTTCTGACTTTGCAAATAGATTGATCTCGTGACGCGTAACGCGTAACGCGTGACGGGAGGAAGACTTTTATTACATGCTTATGCTCAGGTCGGTAAATGAAAATTAATTAAATGTCTCAGGTTTTTGGTTTTGAATTTTATTACCCCGTCACCCATCACCATGATAAATTGCTATTCACCTGTTGACTTTAAATAAATTCAAAAAAGGAATATTATCTGTATAATAGAATTTATTATTTCATTATGAATAAAAAAATCAGACTGGATCTTCTTCTTGTGCAAAAAGGTATGTTTCCTACCCGTGAGAAAGCCAGGAGTTCTATAATGGCGGGACTCATATATGTGAACGGTCAGAGATATGATAAACCGGGCCAGACATGCAATGAAGAAGCGGAGATTGTAATAAAAGGTTCTTTCTGTCCCTATGTAAGCAGAGGAGGTTTGAAATTAGAGAAAGCTCTCAGGGCATTTAATATAAATATATCAGGAGCTATGTGTCTGGATATTGGCGCATCTACCGGCGGATTTACAGATTGTATGCTAGTAAACGGCGCATCCAGGGTATATGCAGTAGATGTGGGATACGGTCAGTTAGCCTGGAAATTACGTAATGATGAAAGAGTTGTTAATATTGAAAGAACCAATGCAAGATATATTTCATCTGACCATATACCTGAACTTGTGAATATTATATCTGTTGACGTTTCTTTTATTTCCCTCACAAAGATATTGCCTGTAACCAGAGAGTTTCTTCTGCCTGACGGAAAGATCATAGCCCTTGTAAAACCTCAGTTTGAGGCAGGGAAACATCAGGTAGGCAAAGGCGGAGTAGTCAGAAAAAAAGAAGTTCATATTCATGTTTTAAATGACATAGTATCTTTTTGTAATACTGTAGGACTCTATCCTGCAGGAATCGATTATTCTCCTGTACAGGGACCTGCCGGAAATATTGAATTTTTACTCTATCTTGACAGGGGTAAAGAAAATATAGTAAATATATCAGATAAAATAATTAAATGTGTGGAAAAAGCTCATGAAGAATTTTTACAGTGAGCAGTGAGTAGTTACCAGTTAGAGACTGTAAATATCTCTTCAATTTTTGGGTGTCAGGTATTGGGTGTTGGGTTAGAATATTAAAAAAACAAAACCCATCACCAATAACCCATAACCTACTGAGGTGAGTATAAATAATAAATATATGCTCTCGTGACGCGTAACGCGTAACGCGTGACGGGAGGAAAACTTTTATTACATGCTTATGCTCAGGTCAGTAATTTATATAAAAAAACTCAGTGAACTATAACAGGGTTATTTTTGAACAAACCCTTATTAGTGACCGGTAAATATTTATTATATAGAATAAAAGTGCCAGATGATCACTGATAACTGCTCACTAGTAGACAGTCACAATGATTAAGATGTGTGTCATTGCGAGGAGCGATAGCGACGAAGCAATCCCGTCGTATAAGATTTTACCAGTGGGATTGCTTCACTTCGCTCGCAATGACACAGTTTACCCATTAAAATCATCGTGGTTAACTACTAGTCACTGAATTTGGAGGGTTAATATTTTGCTCAAAGAAATACATATTTCCGATTTTACCCTTATGGATAACTTAAATATTTCTTTTTATCCCGGCTTTAATGTGTTTACAGGAGAAACAGGGGCAGGTAAATCAAATCTTATGGATGCGATTTCCGTAGTACTCGGCCAGAGAGCCAGGGAAGACTATATAAGAAGCGGAAGAGAACAGGCAGTCGTAGAAGCTCTTTTTGATATTGCTTCCAATGATTTTGCCAGACATATACTTTCACTGAACGGTTTTGATGAAAGTGATGAACTGTTAATAAGCAGAACAATAAGCAGGAAAGGAAAGAATGTCTGCAGGGTAAACGGAAGGCTTGTAACAACGTCTATTCTTTCGGAACTTGCTTCGACTCTTATAGAGATACAGGGTCAGCATGAAAGTCAATCACTTTTTGTTATATCAAAACATCTGGATATACTGGATGATTTTGCAGCACTGTCGGATATAAAGGAAGATATATCCCGTAAATACAGAGAACTCAGAGATATAACTGGAGAGATAGACAGACTCAGGAAAAATGACAGGGAAAATGCCCAGAGGATGGATTTTTTGAAATTTGAAATATCTGAAATAGAAGAGGCAATACCTGAAGAAGGTGAAGAAGAAGAACTTCTGAAAGAAAAATTATTTTTATCAAATATAGAAAAAATAAGCAAAGTGCTTTCGGAGATATTTTTTATTACAGACGGAGACAGAGGTTTTAGTGAACTGGCAGATTCCATTCTTTCTCATCTGAAAGAAGCTTCTTCCATGGATGAAAATTTAAAAACGTCTTATGATAGATTTGAAAATATATATTATGAATTAAATGATCTTGGCAGTTTTCTTCGTCATTATACGGAAGGACTGGAATTTAATCCCGACCGTCTTGAAGAAGTCATAAACAGATTGAGCATTATAGGGAAATTAAAACGTAAATATGGTAATTCCGTATCTGAAATTCTGACATATCTTGAAGAGGCGAAACAGGAACTGGCCTGTCTGTGCAATTCTGATGTTACATTGGAGAAACTCGAAATCATGGAAAAAGAATTAAGGGAAAAGCTTCTTAAGAACATGATAAAACTTTCCGAGAAAAGAAAAAAAAGTGCCTCTTATCTTGAAAAAATTGTCAATAAAGAACTGAATGACATAGGTATGGGTAATGCCAGATTTAAAGTGGCCTTCCTCTGCGAAGAAAATTCACTGCAAAACCGTATGACGGAAAAAGGTATAGATAATATTGAATTTTTATTCAGTGCAAATCCCGGTGAACCATTAAAGTCACTTGCCAGAATTGCATCGGGCGGTGAAATCTCCAGGGTTATGCTTTCTCTTAAATCCGCCCTTGCAAGGGTGAAAACCATTTCTACGCTGGTCTTTGACGAAGTTGACACAGGACTTGGAGGAGAGGCGGCAGGAAAGGTTGGAATAAAACTTCAGAGTCTTTCTTCTTCCTATCAGGTTATATGTGTCACTCATTTACCTCAGATTGCCTCCATTGCAGATACTCATTTCCTGATCTACAAGTCAGATACGGGCGGCAGGGTTGTATCACTTATTAAAGAACTGCAGGGGGAAGACAGAATAATGGAAATAAGTCGTATGCTTGAAGGGGAAGAACGCTCACGCGCTTCAAGAGACCTTGCCATAGAGATGCTGGGGAACAGGATTTAACAGTGAAAAGTGAAGAGTGAATAACAAAAGGTGCTCTTCACTCTTCACTCTTCACTCTTCACTGTTCACTTTCCAGTTCATGTATAAACTCTTCCACATCACCGGCATTGGATGCATCGGGATTGAGTTCCAGATATTTTTTAAATTCTGCCAGAGCTGCCAGTTTATCACCTTTTTCATAATAAACAAGACCCAGATTATAGTGTAGAACAGGTATATTATCATTTACTTTCAGTGCTTTTTTGAAATGTTCCAGCGCCAGTTCCATAGAACCTTCTTTTCTGTAAATAAGGCCTATATTATTAAGGGAGTTTACATCTTCAGGTTTTAATTCTATGGCTTTATTATAGTATTTTATAGCCATTTCTTTATTGTTCATCAGGTCATAAACAAGGGCTATATTATAGTTCAGATCAGGGTCCTTCTGATTTATTTTCAGTGCCTTCTCAAAGGTCTTTATTGCTTTTTCCTGTTCCCCTTTTTCTTTATAGGCCACTCCCAGGTTATTCAGGATATCTGCTTTGTCTGGAGCCAGTTCCGATGCTCTTTCATAATATTTTACTGCTTCATCAAGATCTCCGGATTTTTTATGGGACAGGCCCAGATTGTAGTAGGCCTGCCAGAAAGCGGGATCACTCTGGATTGTTTTTTCATAATATTTTTTGCTTTCTTCATTTTCTCCCAGGGAAGAATAGGCCATTGCTATACCAAAAGATGCAAGACTCATTTCAGGATCTGCCTCAAGGGCTTTTTCCCATTCTTCAATGGCTTTTTCATATTCTCTGTGTTCATAGAAGAGTTTTCCCTGCTGGTAGCGCCATAATGATTCCTCAGGATAATCCTTTGCAAAACAGGGATAGATAAGGCACAGTATAAAATTTACAGTCATAAAAACTAATTTTGTGTATTTCATAATTATTTCCTTTCTTAAAATAGTTAATTCTTTTTCCCTTCTTCCAGGGATTTTTTTACGTCACTTTCAGAAAAAATTCCTGTCGGTACAACTGAATCCGGTTCTATATGTATTAATACATTGCAGCGTTTGAATTTTGCTTTAATGTCATCTTCCAGATGATTGCAGAAGTCATGGGCTTCCTTTACTGTTGTATGTTCTTTTACTACCAGATGGAGATCTACAAATCTTTCAGCACCGGATTTTCTTGTCCTGAGGTTGTGAAAGCTTACGTATTTATCATAGTGTTCAAGTATAATCTCTTTTATTAATTCTTCTTCTTCCGGCGGAAGCTGCTGATCCATAAGACCTTTAACCGATTTATGAGTCATTTCATAGGCAGCCTTCATAATAAAAAGCGCTGTTATTATGGCCACTATCGAATCCAGTATGTATAATTTTGTAACCCATATTATAAAAAGACCTGTCATAACACCTGCAGAGGTATAAACATCGGTCATAAGATGCCACCCGTCTGCTTCCAGTGCAAGGGAATCATATTTTTTCCCTCCTGCCAGTAATTTTCTCGATATATATAGATTTGTTCCGGATGAAAATAACATAACCCAGAAACCCAGACCTGCTTCAATTGGTTCAGGATGATAAAGCTTTTTTACTGCTTCATATATTATGAGAATTGCAGCTACGAATATGAGAATCGCTTCAACACTGCCGGAGATATTTTCTATTTTTCCATGGCCGTAAGGGTGATCTCTATCTGCAGGTTTCGATGCTTCTCTTACAGCCCAGAATGCCATTATAGCGGCAATCAAATCTATACCTGAATGAACTGCTTCAGACAGTACACTCACGGAATGGGTAATTAATCCTACCAGAACCTTGAGTATTACCAGTATTGTATTGGATATAACAGAAAGAGATGCAAGATTCTGCGCAGCTTTTCTTCCTGCTGTTTCTTCCAAAGAAAATAATCTCCTTTCGTTACTGACCTGAACATAAGCATATAATAAAAGTTTTCCTCCCGTCACGCGTTACGCGTTACGAGTCACGGGAGTATGTATGTATTATTTATGCTCACCTCAGTAAATGTAATGACGTATTATAGCATATATCTTTATGGCATGTCCAGAATTTATCAGGATGGTGTCTGAAAATGACAGAAAAAAATAAAGCCATGTCAGTAAAACAAGATTTATTTTTATGACTCATTTTCTATTGCATGGCGTTCAGAATTATAATATACTATGAAGAATATTTTTATATGAGCATAATGGAAGATGATGGTTTAATGTATGCTGATTCTCAATCTGGTTGTAACTGATCCGGTCATGCCTGTTAGTTACTTTTAAAGGAATTACTGTTATGGATGATAAACATTTTGATGAACATTCTGTCTCTGAAGAGAGGCCTGCAGGAAATGAAAAATCTGATAGTGAAAATTTAAAAAATACTATAACATGGAAGATTCTTCTTTTATTTACATCTATAGTTTTACTGGGTACCTACTTTCGCCTTGTCGGGCTTAACTGGGATCAGGGACGACATCTTCATCCTGACGAGAGATTTCTCACTATGGTCGAAACCTCTCTTGCCTGGCCTTCCTCTATAGGAGAATATTTAGATGAGAAAAAATCAACTCTTAATCCCAGAAATGTAGGTTATGACTATTTTACCTACGGCACACTTCCTACTACCATAGTAAAGGGTGCAGGTATTTTATTAAAAAAAACAGATTATGACAGGATAAATCTTGTAGGACGGGCTGTAAGCGCTATTTTAGATGTTGGTTCAATCATATTTATATTTTTAACCGGCAGAATTCTTTACAGAGACAACAGAATTGCCATTCTTTCATGTTTCCTTTTTGCCACTTCCGTCCTTGCAATTCAACATGCCCATTTTTTTGTGGTAGATTCTTTTGCAGCTTTTTTCACCACTATTTCATTATACTTTCTTTCCAGGGCACAGAGCGAGGGAAAACTTGTTGATTTTTTAATGTCAGGTTTCTTCTTTGCTTTTTCCATGGCATGTAAAATATCTGTATTTACTCTGTTTTTTGTCATAATAGCAATTTCCATATACAGAGTGGCACGTTTCCCGGGAATAAAAAGAAATAATAGGATTTTAGATATTCTTCATATAATTTTTTTAACTGCCGTTGTTTCTTTTCTTGTTTTCAGGATTGCCATGCCCGATGCCTTCAGGGGAACCAGTCTTATGGTGCCCAGTGAAAGATGGCTCGGTAATATTTCCAGCATAAGGCTTGAAATGAACGGAGAAACAGATCCTCCTTACTGTAAACAGTGGACAGGCAAAACTCCTGTAATATATCCGCTGAAGCAGATGTTTCTCTGGGGCATGGGGCCGACTCTTACTATTGCAGCATGGGGCGGCTGGATTTTAACAGGCTATTTTATAATTTATAAAAGAGAGTTTACCGGTCTCATACCTTTTATATGGATTGGCCTGCTTTTTTTACATCAGAGTACACAGTTTGTAAAATATATGCGTTATTTTCTTCCTATCTATCCCTTTCTGTCTCTTCTTGCAGCGTGGCTTCTTATTTTCCTTTATGACAGGGCAAAAAAGGATTCCCTCCGATTATGGAATCCTTTTATGGCAAAATTCTTGATTGGTTCTGTCTGTATATTTACTCTTTTATGGGCCATTGCATTTACCGGTATTTACAGAAGAACTCATAGCAGGCTGGAAGCGAGCCGATGGATTTTTGACCATATAAAGGCCGGTGCTTCTCTTTCCTGTGAACACTGGGATGATGCTCTTCCTTTTTCCTTTCCCGGAAAAGATTCTTCTATATATAAATCGGTAGAAATGAAATGGTATGATGAAGACACAGAGGAAAAATTTCAAAAAGCTCTTATATGGCTTGAAGAAACTGATTATATAGTATTAAGCAGTAACAGACTTTATGATTCCATTCCTCTTTTACCTCTCAGGTATCCCATGACCGTAGCTTATTATAAGTCACTTTTCGATGGTACTCTCGGCTTTGAGAAAATTGCTGATTTTACTTCCTATCCGCAGCTGTGTGGCATATCCATACCGGATCAATCTGCAGAAGAAGCTTTTACCGTTTATGACCATCCCAGGGTTCAGATATTTAAAAAAAACAGCCGTTATACCATTAAAAGAGTAAAAGAGATTTTAGGTAATGTAAATCTGGATAATATAGTTATGATGAGGCCGAAAGATGCTTCAAAGTGGAAACATGCCACATTTATACCGGAACAGGAACTTTCTGTCTACAGGAAAGAAGGTACATGGAGCGAGTTATTTAACAGAAAAAGTATTGTAAATAAAATACCTGTAATTGTATGGGCTCTTCTTCTTGAACTGCTGGGACTTATTGCAGCACCCTATCTGTTTATTGCCTGT
Source organism: Vulcanimicrobiota bacterium (assembly GCA_040217695.1). Taxonomy (GTDB): domain Bacteria; phylum Vulcanimicrobiota; class SpSt-956; order SpSt-956; family JAKJGF01; genus CALARM01. Next base: position 11,415 of record JBEHWO010000184.1, read on the forward strand.
GAGGGCCTTCCTGACAGAGGATACGGTCTCTCTAAAACACTCGGTATGTTCTTTGTTGCATGGCTTATATGGCTGGTGGCAGGTTTTAAAGTGATTTATTTTTCACCTGAAAGCATATTTACGGTTATTCTCCTGATAACCTGCGGTTCAGTATATTTATTATATAGAAAAGGGAAGGAAATTAAAGAGTTCCTGGCCAGTAACAGAGATATCTTACTTGTAGAAGAGAGTCTTTTCTGGCTCTTCTTCACAATATTTCTTGTAATTCGCTGGGCAAATCCCGATCTATGGCATGGTGCCCTTGGCGGTGAGAAGCCTATGGATTTTGCTTATTTTAACTCTGTAATAAAATCTCCTTTTTTCCCTCCTTATAATCCGTGGTTTGCCGGAGGTTATATAAATTATTATTATTTCGGTTTTGTCCTTACAGGAACGCTGGTTAAACTTACAGGTATAATACCTTCTGTGGCATATAACCTGTCCATACCGACCCTTTTTGCCATGACCGGTGCCGGTTCTTTCTGTGTTGTACTGGCTTTAAGCAATAAGGATATACATAAGAAAAGGGCAAAGGACATATGTGCCGCTGTTGCAGGTGCAGTATTTGTATGTATTGCAGGTAATCTCGGTGAAATAAAAATTATAATGGACAGTATTGCCGCTTTGAGTAATCTTTCATCACCTTCAGCTCTTTATATTGTGAAATTATTCCATGGTTTTGTCGGTATTTTACATGGTAAAACACTTTCAGTGAGTAATGAAAGGTGGTACTGGGAGGCTACAAGACTTATTTCCCATCCCTCCAGTGAAGCAGGGCCTATAAATGAATTTCCATGGTTTACGTATCTGTACGGCGATCTCCATGCCCATGGCATGGCTCTTCCTCTTACATTGCTGGCTCTCGGTCTGACAGTATCACTCATAAGGGACAGACGTTTAAATATATTATTACTCTTTTTTCTGTCTTTAACAATGGGAGGACTGTGGCCTACAAATACATGGGATTTTCCTACGTACAGTTTTTTATCATTTACAGGATTGATATTATATTATTTACAGAAAGAGAAAAAGATTATCAGAACTATAACAAAATCCTTTATCGTCTGGATGGTAATGGTACTGGCAGGATATATCCTTTACATACCATATCACAAAAATTATGTATCAGGTTATAATGCTTTTGAAATATGGCATGGTTCTCATACACAGGTAAGAGATTATTTGCTTATCCATGGTTTTTTCCTTTTTATTATTATAACAACCCTTGTAAATGAATTTTTTTACGGTCCCCATAATAATAAATTATTAAAAT